>JAFGWW010000462.1 GCA_016936955.1 Planctomycetota bacterium
GCCGCTGCTTGCGTCGGGAACCATGACCGACATTACGGCGCGCAAGCAGGAGGAGGAGATAATCCGCTTCATGGCGACCCATGACGGGCTTACCGGGGTTCCCAACCGCAGCCTCGCACGCGACCGCTTTACAATGGCGATGAATATGTCGCGCCGGCATGATGGCGCGGTTGCGGTGATGTTTATTGACCTCGACAGCTTCAAGCCGGTGAACGATAAATACGGGCACGAGGCGGGGGATGCGGTGTTGAAGGAGGTTGCCAACCGGCTTTGCGCGAGCGTGAGGGACACCGATACGGTTGCGCGGATTGGCGGGGACGAGTTCATGCTGGTTATTACCGAGGTAAAGGACCGGGCCGCTCTTGGTTCGCTGGCAGAGAAGATCATACGCCGCCTGATGGAGCCCATCGTTTTCCGGAGAAAGAAAATCCACATAGGCGCGAGCATCGGGATTGCGGTTGCCCCCGCTGACGGTGAGAATATCGACGGCCTGATCAAGCTTGCCGACGAGGCGATGTATGAGGTGAAGACCTCGGGCAAAAACGGTTTCGCTTTTGTGGGCGGGTAGAAGGGGCAGGCTGTCGAAAGCTGAAGGGGTTTGTATTGAAGATTTTGAAGATCGCGGGCGCTTCGTGCCTTGCTCTGCTGTTTGTATCTACTGTGGCAGTGGCTTACAGCATGCTGAAAGGGCCGGAGTTCGCATCGCATCTTTCGCGGGAAGAATGCCGCCTGAATTTCCCGCAAGAGGCTTCGGATATATGCTATATGATGCCGAGTGCCTTCTGGCCTAACACCGCCTTCGAGTTCGATATCGACGAAGCGTCATTCATCATGTGGGCTGAGAAAAACGAGTGGCCTGTGAAGGAAATATCGGGCAAGCCTTTCGAGATCATCCGGTATGCTTATTTTATGAAAAGCTCGAGCGAGCCAGGCTCCGCGTCTGTCGCCAGCGGGTTGGGCTATAGTTATACAAAAGAGGACACCGGCATTTATGTTGCTTATGATCGCGCCGCCAAACGTGCGTATTACATGAGCCATACTCGCTAAATACTATCCTCAGCCTGTTGGCGACAGCGAGGTTTTGCATGGGGAGGGCTGTAAATGAAAGTTGACCTTTCCTGCGCCTCCGAAGAGGAGCTTGCGATTCTCTACGACCCCGCGGCGTTGATGCATTACATTGAACAGTTCCGAATTGCTTCCTGAAAACAGGAAAGCAAAATTCTATGAGGACTACAAATTGAATGCATGTGTAAAAATCAGGCAAGCAATTAGACCAAAAGTAGATGCGTACTTTCTAAACTTCCAACCCAACTCAAATTTTGATAATTCTGACTCCATTTTAAATTGCTTGAAGCCAAAAACGCTAACCCAATAATACGTACTGGATATAATGAGAACTGTATCTAGGGGGAATATAAAGCGTTTTATACTATCATATGGTAGATTATTAAATTGCTTAAATATTAATGCAAAATGACAAACACTCAAAATAAGCCCAAGGATGAGAGCAAAAGAGTGGATTATATACTTGTTCTTCATGAAATGATATCCTTTGCCATTGATCTTTTTTTGCATCAACTAATTATATGAAAAACTCTGATCAGTAAATAAAAACGAAGAATGGCCGCCAGTTACCTGACGGCCATCCTAAGAAAGTTGGCACACCCGAGGCGACTCGACCCCCCAAACCTTCTTATCCGCAGTCAATCGCTTGAGTATCACAAACAATGCAATGGTAATAAATTACAGGATAACGTGAAACCTTAACGTACCAGCAAAGAAAAGACATCGAGAAAATTTAAGGTTCAAGATAACTTAACTTGCTTAGATCGGATTATTCCTGAAAGTCATGTCACCCCTTTTTCATTTTTCATTGACAGTTTTACGCACCGAACTTACTCTCTATGAATAGTTTGAGCTTTAATATTTGCCGTGGAGTTGAGCAATGCTGAGTACGGGGATTTTCCTCTTTTGGTTATCAATCCTTGTCATGTTCGGTGGCTGTGCTTCCCGGAGCGAGACGGCTCTGCGGGAGGATCTGTATAATGAGATGCAGTCCCTAAAATTAGATGACTTTGCGGAAAAGGATGAGGCTGCGCAGGCTTTGCCAGAAACTCCAAACCTCTCGGATTATCTGGAATATGCCGCCATAAACAATCCGGCTTTGAAAGCGGCATACTACCGCTGGACCGCGGCTGTGGAGAAAGCCCCGCAGGCGCGCGCCCTGCCAAACCCAACGGTCAGCTACACCCATTATATCCGCGAGGTCGAAACCCGCGTCGGGGCGCAGAAAAACCGGTTCGCCATCATGCAGATGGTTCCGTGGCCCACCAAACTCACAACCAAATCGGATATCGCCGTTCGCAATGCAATTATCAAAAAGCACGAATACAACGCAGAAAAGCTTGCCCTGTTCTTCAGGGTGCGCAAGGCGTATTACGAGTATTATTATCTCGGTCAATCCACCGCAATATTGAAGGATAATCTTCTGCTGCTGGGAAATATTGAAGAGGCCATGCAGGCCCGCTACAAGGCATCGGAAGCGTCAAACCCGTCATTAATCCAGTTACAGGTCGAACTTGGCAGAATGGAGGACCGCCTCAAAAGCCTTGAAGCCCTGCGGCCTGCCGTAGCCGCCCAGCTTAACGCCGCCATCGGGCGTGACCCCAATCTTGATTTGCCCCAACCCGGCTCGCCATCTTTTGATATGCCGGCAATTGACGAGAAAGAGCTGCTTTCAATCCTGAAATCAGATAACCCTGCGCTGCAGGCGGCGAGGGAAAAAATTCAGGCGGCTCAGGCCGGCAAGCGCCTTGCCCAGACCGAATACCTTCCCGATTTTTCATTGGGCGGAAGCTTTATCGAAACCGAAAAGCGCACCGATATGAAGATGAAAGATAATGGCAAAGACCCCGTAATGCTTACGCTGGAGATGTCGGTTCCCATATGGATCAACAAATATTCCGCAAGCGTGAGGGAGGCCGAAGCGAACCGCAAGGAGGCGGCAAGCATGCTTGAGGAGAAGAGCAATACGCTCTCCGCCGATATGCGTATGGTCTTCTTCAGATTCGGCGACGCGGAGAGAAAATATAACCTATTCGCCAAGACCCTGATTCCCAAAGCCGAACAGTCGCTGGACGCAATGCAGATATCATTCTCCGTAAGTCGTTCTGAATTTTCGAGCCTTCTCGATGCGGAAAGAACCTTGCTGGAGCTTCGCCTCATGGCGGAGCGCGCCCATATAGATAAGGCAATTTATTTCTCCGAACTGGAGATGCTTGCCGGACGCGACCTCCGGACGCCGACCAGATAAAACCCGGGCACCGCCACACAACGGCTCCCCTTGCCGCGCACCATAGAATCCTTGCCTCAAAGCTGTTGAATGGCACAGCTATTGCTGTTTCCTTATTGCGGTGTGCAATAATGCATGAAAGGAGTCAAAGATGAAAATCTCATCCATTTTAACACACATCTGTCTCATTGGCATTTGTGTTACGGCAATCATTGTGTCTGGCAGCACGTCTTTTGCTGAAGAAAGCGCAAAAAAAGCGGCGGAGCTTAAGCCGCAGGAAACGTGTCCAATCATGGGCGGAAAAATTGACAAAACCCTGTTTGTCGATGCAAAGGGCAAAAGGATATACGTCTGTTGTGGCGGATGCGTGGCGGCTGTGAAGAAAGACCCGGAAGGGGCGCTTAAGAAACTGGCCAAGTTGGGCGAGAAGGCGGAAGATATACCGATCGAGCAGAAGACATGCCCTGTTATGGGAGGCCCGATAAACAAGGATCTCTTCGTGGAATACAAAGGCAAGAAAATCTATGTCTGCTGCGAAGGCTGCATTAATGTAGTCAAAAAAGATCCGGAAAAATACGCCAAAAAGGTCGCCGAGGAAATAGCAAAGAATAAAACCGAGGAAGCCAAAAAGGATAAGGCGGAAAAATCAGACAGTAAATAATGCTTAACGCTGGTCGTAAGGAAGGTCTGTGTCGGTACAGGGGAGAGGTGATTATGGGCGATGATAAAAAGCCGACATCCGGATTCTGGATAATCGTTGCGGAGAAGCAAGTCCTTTACGTTTCCATTGTGGCCTGCATGTTGTTTCTCGCAATGGGATTCTTCATCGGCCACCACCTGACAGTATCTGAAAACAAGAACACAGCCGGGAAAACTGCCAATAGCGGCAAGAAGACCTTATGGACCTGCTCCATGCACCCGCAGGTGCGCAAGTCCGAACCGGGGAAGTGCCCCATCTGTTTTATGGATCTGATACCGGTCGAGGATGACGGCGAGGTGCTTGGCCCCCGCATGATAAGCATGAGCGAAGAGGCAAAGCGCCTTGCGGAGGTGGAGACCGTCCCGGCGGCGAGAAAATTTGTCGATGTTAACATCCCCCTTGCAGGCATGGTGGATTATGCGGAGACGCGCATCAAGACAATCTCAGCATGGGTGCCGGGGCGTCTGGACCGTATGTTTGTGGATTACACCGGTGTGCCTGTCAAAAAAGGTGACCACCTTGTAGAGATGTACAGCCCAGAACTTTTTTCAGGGCAGGAAGAACTTTTGCAAGCCATCAAGGCTGTACGCAACCTGAAAGACAGTGCCAGCGAAATTGTACGCCGCTCCACCGAGAAGACGGTTGAGTCGGCGCGGGAAAAACTCCGGCTTCTCGGCCTGAGCCCAGAGCAGATCAGAAAAGTGGAAGAGCGCGGCACGTCATCGGCTACCGTGCAGATCAACGCCCCTGCCAGCGGCATTGTCATACATAAGAACGCCAACGCCGGGGATTATGTAAAAACCGGCACGCCGATTTACACAGTGGCTGATCTCTCCAAAGTATGGGTAAAGCTTGACGCCTACGAGAGCGATATCGCTTGGCTCCGCTATGGGCAGAAAGTGGAGATCAAGACGGAAGCTTACGGCGACCGCGTCTTCAACGGCTGGATATCCTTTATCGATCCCGTTCTCAACCCGATGACAAGAACCATCAAGATCCGTGTGGTTGTGGACAACCCCGACGGAATGCTGCGGCCGAACATGTTTGTCAGAGCGGTCGTTAAGGTGAAGGTTGCGGATGGAGGCATGGTTGTCGGAGGCGGGCTCAGCGGAAAATGGATCTCCCCCATGCACCCGGAAGTTGTCAAGGACGGCCCCGGCAAATGCGATGTGTGCGGCATGGATCTGGTCAAGGCCGAGGAGATGGGATACGTTTCGGAGTCAGAAGCTAAACCGCCTCTCGTCGTTCCCGCGTCGGCCGTGCTTACCACTGGCGAGCGGGCAATCGTCTATGTGCGTGTACCCGGCAAGGATCGCCCTACCTTCGAAGGGGTAGAGGTCAAAATCGGCTCGCGGGCGGGCGATTATTACATCATCAATTCTGGCCTGAAAGAAGGGCAGGAGGTTGTCCGGCAAGGAAACTTCAAGATTGACGCAGCCTTGCAGCTTCTGGCCAAGCCGAGCATGATGAACCCGGAAAAGAGCGACCCGGCAGCAATGAATCATTCCGGCGGGGAAAAGATGAAAATGAGCATGCCGGAATGGAAACCGGATGAAGGTGCGAACCGGGGCGAAGTCAAGCGCATCGGCGCGCCGGAGATTTTTCTAAAGCAGCTCTCGCCTCTTTACGATTCCTATCTCGCCGCGCAGGTTGCTCTTGCCGCAGACGATTCTGCCCAAGCTGGAAAAGCGTTGGAGCAATTGTCCGAATCCCTCAATAAGGTAGATATGACGCTCCTTGAAGGTGAGGCGCACATGCAGTGGATGGAGCTTTCGCGTCAGATAGCGAAGGCGATCGAACACCGCAAGCACGCGGCGGGTATTGCTGACGTGCGAACAATATTCCGCAACCTTAGCATGGCCATGATCAATCTGGAGAAACTTTTCGGCCATTACGGTACGGCAAAACACCGCATCGCTTTCTGCCCCATGGCAAACGACGGCAAGGGGGCAGAATGGCTTCAGACGGGGGAGACGGTAAGCAACCCGTATTACGGTGCGGCAATGCTGCGGTGCGGAGAAATACGCGAGACTTTCCCGAAAGTGACCGCCGACGGTGGCAATGATGAATAGTAATCCTAACCCCCTGGCCAGACCCGAAGACGGGATTTTAGGGAAGGTAGTGGCTTTCTGCCTTCAGAACCGTTTCGTTGTCCTTCTGGCCATGCTTGCCATAATCACGTGGGGCATTATCACCGCGCCTTTCGACTGGGAGCTTGGCGGTTTGCCCCGCGACCCGGTTGCGGTCGACGCAATCCCCGACATCGGAGAAAACCAGCAAATCGTATTTACCGAATGGAAGGGGCGCTCGCCCCAGGATGTGGAAGACCAGATCACCCTCAAGCTTTCGTCCTACCTGCTCGGCATTCCGGGCGTAAAATCGGTGCGCAGTTTTTCCATGTTCGGATTCTCGAGTATATATGTTGTCTTCAGTGAAGATGTCGAGTTTTACTGGTCGCGAACCAGAGTGCTTGAAAAACTAAACTCCCTTCCTGTCGGAACCCTTCCGGCTGATGTCAAGCCGACGCTGGGCCCGGACGCCACGCCGCTGGGGCAGGTCTTCTGGTATACCCTTGAGGGCATGGACTCAGACGGGAACCCAACCGGGGGGTGGGGGCTTGAGGAGTTGCGCAGCATTCAGGACTGGATCGTGCGTTATGAACTCACCTCGGTTACCGGAGTTTCGGAAGTCGCATCAGTGGGCGGGTTCGTCAAGGAGTATCAGGTTGACGTTGACCCCGACGCCATGTGGGTCCACGGCGTAACCCTTGGCATGATCTCCAATGCGGTCAGGAGCAGCAACCTCGACACCGGCGCGAGGACAATGGAGATCAATAATGTAGAGTATGTGATTCGCGGCATCGGCTTTATCAAAAGCGTCTCCGATCTAGAGCAGGCGGTGGTAAAGGAAACCGACAACATCCCGATCCGCATCAAGGACGTGGCAAGGGTCACCCTCGGCCCTGCCCTGCGCCGCGGAGCACTCGACAAGGGCGGTGCGGAGGTGGTTGGCGGGGTTGTGGTCGCGCGCTACGGGGCGAACCCGCTTGAAGTCATTAAAAACATAAAAGAGAAGATCGCGGAGTTCGCGCCAACCCTGAAACAGAAGATGGTCACAATACGCATGGCCGACGGCTCTACAAAAGAAGTGCTGTCTAAAGTATCCGTCGTTCCCTTCTATGACCGCTCGGGCTTGATCAAGGAAACCCTCGGCACCCTTGACCGGGCGCTGGAGGAGGAGATTCTCGTAACGATTATCGTCGTTGTCGTAATGCTTATGCACCTGCGAAGCTCCGCGCTGATCTCGAGCCTTTTGCCCATGGCTGTGTTGATGTGTTTTATCGCCATGAGATATTTTGGTGTGGATGCAAATATCGTCGCTCTCTCCGGCATCGCCATCGCCATCGGCACAATGGTGGATATGGGAATCGTTCTTAATGAAAATATACTCAGGCAACTCGACGAAGCGCCGGAGGATGAACCAACCATCAATGTCGTTTACCGGGCGACTATCGAAGTGGGCAGCGCCGTCATGACGGCGGTACTCACAACCGTCATCAGTTTTCTTCCCGTATTCACAATGCAAGCCGCCGAAGGAAAGCTTTTCAAACCACTGGCTTTTACCAAAACCTTCGCCCTGCTTGCATCGCTCATCGTCGCCCTTACGATAATCCCGCCAATGGCACTGACATTTTTCCGCAACCGCCGGTCTTCTCGCCAAGCCAGCCACATGTGGACAGCAGTCCTTATGGCAGGCGCATTTTTCTGTTCCTTTATTCTTGGCATGTGGCTGCTCGCAGGCATGCTCCTTGTCTTGGCAACATACAACATCTACAAACACAGTCTAACCGAGAAGGCCCGGCAAGCGATCACCCGTGGGTCAAATTATTTCGCCGTTCTGGCAGTCGCATATTTCCTCTCCAAGAGTTGGGTTCCCCTTGGCGTCGAAAAAGGGATAGCGGCCAATCTGATATTCGTCTGCGTGATTATTGGGGCCATCCTAGGTTTCTTTCATCTCTTCCAATATTATTACCCGCGCATGCTGCGGTGGTGTCTGGCCAACAAGGGTAAGTTCCTATTGATGCCGGTGGCGCTGTGCGTATTCGGCCTGACAATCTGGCTGGGCTTCGATTCCGTCTTCAGCTTTGTGCCCAAAGTGGCGGGCGTGGTCGGGCTAGAGGATTCAATCAGGCAGAGCTCGCCGTGGGTATGGGCAAAGCACGAATTCCCCGGCCTTGGTAAAGAATTCATGCCTGACCTTGATGAAGGCTCCTTCCTCCTCATGCCCACAACCATGCCCCACGCATCTATCGGCGAGACGATGGACATACTGAGCAAGCAGGATATGGCGATAAACGCAATACCGGAGATAGACTCCGCCGTGGGAAAAATCGGCCGTGTTGACAGCTCCCTCGATCCCGCGCCGATCAGCATGATAGAAACGGTCATCAACTACAAGCCGGAATATATTGTCGATCAAAACGGCAAGCGCCTGTCTTTCCGCTATCAGGATAACGAGAATGATGTCTTCCGCGACGAAGACGGCAATCCCGTTCCCGCGCCGGACGGCGAGCCGTATATCGTTCGGGGGAAATTCATAAGAGACGATAGCGGCAAGCTTATCGGCGATTCAGACGGCAAGCCTTTCCGTTTGTGGCGGCCTACGCTTGACCCAGAGCTGAACCCTGGGCGCAAGGCATGGCCGGGCATAAATGACCCTGCTGCCATATGGAGCGAAATAATCCAGGCAGCGAAAATTCCCGGAACAACTTCCGCGCCGAAGTTGCAGCCAATCGCTGCGCGCATCGTAATGCTCCAGAGCGGAATGCGAGCACCGATGGGAGTAAAAGTTTTCGGCAAAGGGCAGGCGACGCTTGATGATCTTGAAAAGGTGGGCATCGAAATAGAAAAGATCCTCAAACAGGTGCCAGCCATAGAGTCTGACGCCGTTACAGCCGAACGCATAGTCGGCAAACCTTATTGCGAGATTGTAATCGACCGCGCCGCCATCCAGCGCTACAACGTAAATATCGCTGACGTGCAGAACATAATTCAGACAGCCATTGGCGGAATGCCACTTACGACAACTGTCGAAGGGCGCGAACAGTACAGCGTGCGTGTGCGTTACAAGCGTGAGCTGCGCGACACTGTTGAAGACATCGAGCGAATCCTGGTACCAAACAAGCGCGGCCAGCAGGTTCCGCTAAAGGAGCTTATTGTCGGCCGCAAAGTACAATACCGCCGTGGCCCGCAGGTAATCAAAAGTGAAGACGGTGGATTGGTGACTTACGTCCTTTTCGACAAGCGCCCCGGTTATGCAGAGGTGGACACGGTCAAGGCGGCAGACAATCTGCTCAAGGAAAAGGTCAGCTCAGGCGAGTTGGTTCTCCCGGCTGGAGTGAGTTATAAATTCGCCGGCAGTTACGAGAACCAGATCCGAAGCGAGAAGCGCCTCATGCTTGTCTTGCCGCTGGCGTTGTTCCTGATCTTCCTCGTTCTTTATTTCCAATTCAAGCGCGTCAGCACTACCATGCTTGTTTTTAGCGGCATTGCTGTCGCGTGGGCGGGCGGGTTTATCATGATCTGGCTTTACGGGCAAGGCTGGTTTATGGATGTGACCATCTATGATATTAACCTACGCGAGTTGTTCCAGGTGCACCCGATCAACCTCAGCGTCGCCATCTGGGTCGGCTTCCTTGCACTTTTCGGAATCGCCACCGATGATGGCGTTGTCATGGCTACCTATCTCGATCAGGCGTTTGACATGAACGCCCCGGAATCTGTAGAGGGCATACGAGAGACAACGCTTGAAGCCGGCAAGCGGCGCATACGCCCGTGCCTCATGACAACAGCCACCACAATCCTTGCCCTGTTGCCTGTACTTACTTCTACTGGCCGCGGCGCAGATATCATGGTGCCCATGGCCATCCCCTCCTTCGGCGGCATGGTAATAGAGCTCATCACCCTCTTCGTCGTTCCGGTGCTTTATTGCTGGATTAGGGAGGTTAATGCATGCCAGCGTGAACAGCACTTCTGAAGCAGAGGATGAGGATGCTGAGACCAAGACTGCGGGCATCAACATCTTTCCTGCTTGCGGAATACAAAATAGCAATGAATGGAGTTGGACAGAAACAGGTGATTACAGGGGAAGAACTGAGCTTTTGCGCTGAAGCACAAGAAAGGAAACATGACCGCCGCGATAGGTGCCCTTGAACTTCGCGCTAACAACCCTGACGATGCGCACGTTGTTATCGAAGCATACAGCGAAGCGCTATACATCTCCGGAACCGACCTTGTTGTCAAAATCTCTGCCGACAACTTACTCGCCGCCCTCGTCCTCCTCAAACACGCTCTGTCCGTCACAGGCGCAAATGGGTTGCCCTGTCTGTTCAAGCCAAGTCTTGGTTGTGCGGATTACCATTCCACAGGTGGGACACTCAAGCTTTAACATGCGTGTGCCCTGTTTCTTCTTGCCTGAGTGGATGCCTGTAAGCTGTCCATGGGGATAGCTGCCAAGGTTGGGTATAACCCCTGCAATAAGCGCGGCATTAAGTTCGTCACTTGCAATGGTGGCGGTCATCTTGCCAGTCAAACCAGTAGCAGTTGCAAAGCGTTTAAACGGTGCGAGGTGTCCCGCCTCAATCCCTGCTGCGATGTGGCATACTTCATGCAACAGCACATCCAAAACCCGATCTGGTTTATCAAGCTCTGGGGAAATATAGATTTAAAAATGCCCGTCCTTGCTCGCGGTCTTTACCCAC
>JAFGWW010000463.1 GCA_016936955.1 Planctomycetota bacterium
GACGAGCTTGAGATTCCCAACGAGCAGACCGCAACCGCGGCGGATACGATAAAGCTTGCCCTATCGGACGGGAACTTCGACCTGATCCTGCTCGACCTCAAATTCCCCGACTGCACCGATCTCTCGACGCTGACGGAATTACGCAGGCAGATTCCCCAGACCGACATAATAATCGTTACCGCCGAGACGGACGACCTGGCGCTGGTGCGGGAAGCGGCAAGATGCGGCATATATGACTATGTGCCCAAGCCAATCCGCGAAAACGATATCAAGATCAGGGTGACGCGGGCGCTGGAGATGAGAGCGCTGGCGAAGACCTGCCAGAGGGCGATTGACGAACTCGCGTGCGGCAGCGAGATCGGCGATATAATCGGCCAGACCCCGGCGGTTACCTATATCAAGCAGCAGATCACCCAGCTTGGTGACCACGACCTGCCGGTCCTCATCCTCGGTGAAACGGGAACGGGCAAGGAGCTTATCGCCCACGCCCTGCACTACTCCAGCAAGCGAAGAAAGTCGCCCTTCGTCTCGGTAAACTGCGCGGCCATTCCGCAGACCCTGATAGAGAGCGAGCTTTTCGGCCACGAGCGCGGCGCGTTCACCGGCGCGGTTAAGAGTCGCGCAGGCGCCTTTAGCCGGGCCGAGGACGGAACCATATTTCTTGACGAAATCGGGGACATGAATATCGAGGGGCAGTCAAGGCTTCTGCGGGTACTGGAGGACGGAGTTTTCGATACTGTCGGCGGCAAAACCGAGACCAACCGCGCCAGGGTTATCCTCGCCACCAACCACAACCTCGAACGCCTCGTGGAGGAGCAGAAGTTCAGAAAAGATCTTTTTTACCGGATCGACCGCCTCCGCATAACGACTCCTCCCCTTCGCGAACGCGGAGAAGATATACGGCTGCTTGCAAACCATTTTCTTTCAAAGCTGAACGCAAAAGTCGGCAAAGGCATCACCGAGATTCCCGACAACATAATTAACGCCATGTTGAAATATCAATGGCCGGGAAACATCAGGGAACTGCGCAACGAGATAGAACGGCTTTACATAATGGCAACCGGGACGGAACTCCAATCCACCCACCTCTCCCCGTCGGTGCTGGAATCCACCCTACAGGACACAACGGAGGCCATGTCGCTCAATTCGATAAGGGAGCTGGAAAACCTGCTCGCTGCAATCAACGCAAGCAACGGCGTTATAAATGAGACGGCAAAAATTCTTGGGGTTCACCGAAACACCGTATCAAGGTGGATGAAAAAATACGGCCTCGCCGATTCGAATCAGGACTGAAATCAGCTCTTAATCATAAGCCAATATCAATCCGTACGTTGTATCAAAACAGCTTTTTGAACCAATTCACTCCCTGCACCAGCCATGGTGCAGGGATGGTTTGCCGCACCACCGCATTGGTGCAGCAGACCATCTGCGGCAATCAAACCTGTTTCGTGTAAAAGCATACGATAATTTTTTCTGCAATTTTCCTCCCTTCGTCGCATTCACCAATAATTACGGCACATTTACGCAATATGAATATTTTACAGGGTCACAATAAACATAGACCTGACACAAGGTAAATCCCGTATATCAATCCGGTGGGCAAACCAGAATCTGCTGGCACAACCGTTGCTCTTTACAGAGGGTGCAACGAAAGATTCCGGCTCTTACGTAAGGAAGGAAAAGATGAAAGCATCCGAGAAAACAGCCAGAACAATAATGCCACAATTCGACGCAACCGAGGTTTATGTCGAGACCAGGAAGCGCCTGACAATGCAGCTAAAATTTCTACAGGAGGTGATGTCGGCAGCCGATGCTGACAAAACCGACAAGAAGCGTAAACCGCAAAAGCTGATGCAGAAATATGTCGAAGCCAAGATGGCGATCGACACGCTTGGAAAGCTATCCCGCCGGACAATGACGTCTGACTCCCTGTGCAGGATATCAGCTTTGGCGTGGAATATATACGCTCCCGCCCTTTCTGCATTAAATAAGCATGAATTAAGCATGCTTGAGTTTTGCGATGAAGAGCGGGAGGTGGGCGCCGAACTCCTTCCCATTCTTCTAGGGGTTCTAAACATGGCCCATAGAGCAGTGGAATGGGGCGGTAGCGTCCAGTGCATGGTAAGCAATAACAAGGATGAGAATATTATCATTGTAAAAGCATATTCCCCCGAAATGCTGATCTGGGGCGACAGTCTCAGCACCTCCTCTCCCGCCGCCTGTCAGCAAAGGCTCGAAGACGCGGTCGAGAACAATCTTCGCGGAGACCTCTCCATCATTCTCAACAAAGAGAACAACGGCCTGTACGAGAGTATATGGATGCTTCTTTTCCCATAAATCTCCGGAAGGGCGCCAACAGCACAAAAAAGCCCCGGCTATTCAGCGCCGGGGCTTTCGCATATACATAGCTTAATAATTCATCACGCCTTGAGCAGATTGAAGGGGTTGGTTTCCGCAAGATCAACATTGTAATCATAGCAACCCACCCAGTTATGCCCTTCCATTAACTGGATGCTGTCTCGAATCTGGCAGGAGAAATCCACATCGGCGCCCATGCGGTCAAGCCTTATCCGGAGGCGGTTCTTCCCGGCCTTCAGCTTCGCATCGATCCACGAGGTCTCGGGCTGCCACTCGCTTTCGCCCTCGTCGAAGAGAAGCTCCTCGCCATTGAGCCAGACAGTCATGGGCACGTTCTGGCCGAAGCAGATTTTTATATCACGGTCCTCAGGGCATATCAGTTCGCGCTCGATATAGATAACCCATGCGGTCTTGAGAGGGATGATCCGCTCTGGTTCGAGCATGATCTCGCGTACCGGCAACACAGCCGGGCGACCGATATTTTTCGACCACTCGCAAAACGCCTTGTCGCCGTCGGCCTCAACAGGAAGATAAACCTTTTCCTGGTCGATGAAGTTGTTGGTCATCTCGCGCCTGTACTGGTGGCCAAGGATTTTCTTGACCGGCTT
The DNA here is from genome assembly GCA_016936955.1 of Planctomycetota bacterium. Taxonomy (GTDB): domain Bacteria; phylum Planctomycetota; class SZUA-567; order SZUA-567; family SZUA-567; genus JAFGWW01. Next base: position 2,967 of record JAFGWW010000463.1, read on the forward strand.
GGTCTCGAAAAACACGCCCAGAAGCTTCCAGCAGTCCGCCCCTTTAATACCGAAAGAGAAGCTCTTGTCTCCGGCTTTGAC
>JAFGWW010000464.1 GCA_016936955.1 Planctomycetota bacterium
ACAGGCGCATCAGAGCTTACATATCCAAGTATGCCGCACATAAAATGCCCACGAAAGTTCGGGAGTCCACTCTCTTAAACTACGCATGGAGGGAAAACACACAGCCTAGATTTTTCTGAAAAGATACTGATTGCAATCATGCTCACCGGCGCAAGTCTTCAGGTTCTCAAGGCTCATTCCCTTGCCTTTCAGAAATCCGAAAATCTCGCACGGCCTGGCCACCTCGAAGGGATAACCGCCAACCCAATCCCTTATATCATGCCACCACGACATTCCCCGCATCCTCTTGTATTCGGAAACATAACGGAAGGGATGTGGGATCTCACGCCGCATAAGCGCAGAGACAACAAGCCAAAGGAGCATGACTATCCCAATGCTGTAGACCATAAGCGTTTTGACAGGCTCGGGAACAACATTGTATGTGCGCTTTATTCTAACCCACACGTAACTCAAATTTCCCTGCATGTTGTAGATGGAGATAAAAAGCTGGCCCTTTTCTGCAATACAACCATAAGCATTATTTATTGCATCCCACATCGCGCCGGTATGGTGGAGCACGCCCCATGAATAGACAATATCGAAAGTGCCGAGGCTATCTACAAATCCAGCGTCAAGCACTGATCCCTGAAGTACCCTCCAATCAGGGTCACCATGACAGTAGCGTTTTTTCAGCTCTTTCGTAGTGGCCACGGATTCGGAATCACGGTCAAAGGAACACACACGGGCCCCTAGCCGCCGGGCGGCCAGGCTGAAAAGCCCGCTCCCTGAACCGACATCCAGAAAGGTCAAACCGTCGAGAGAATCCACCGCCAGAAATTCGCGTAAAGAATCCTCCGCCCGCTTTATGCGCTCCTCATCGACGGTCGCAAGGAACGATGCCCAATTTTCACCAAACTCAAATCGGTCTTCCACTTCATGAAATTCTTCGCTCAACAGAGCCTCCCATAAATACGGCTTCTATAGAGGAAAAACCTCCAGAAAGTAACGCATTCTGCGCTGTGCTAAAATTATAAATATGCATGAAGTCAAAGCAAAGGAAATGACAGGTTGCCGGTAAAATACTTTTTGACGGCGGGATAAACATAAGGCTTGAAGTTGGGACTTCGCACAAATATGATTTGTAATTGATGCGCTTTTGCGGTCGGAGACACAATGAACCTGTCCTACATAAAGAGCAATTTCCAGACGCTGCTCGCAAGGAAAGACCTTGTGCGGGTGCTTGTTCACAAGCGCCTGCGGGAGAAGCACGTCGGCTCAATCCTAGGTTACTTCTGGACTTTCTATTCCGCCGCATTCCCCCTTGTCTCCTATGTACTCGTCTTCTTCTTCATCGCCAAGATCAAGATCGAAGGCGTTGACAGCGTATGGCAGTACATGCTCTTCGTCTTCACCGGCCTGCTTCCATGGCTATTTTTCAGCCGCTCTGTAAGCGAAGGCGTCGACACCATCAACTCTAGCCTCGACCTGCTCAAGCAGGCCATCTTTCCGGTGGAGGTTTTATCCATCGTCTCGGTTACAGAGACCTTTCTGGCTTTTCTGTTCCAGTGCGTCGTCCTGCTGGTGATAGCCATACTCACCAGCGGCATAAACCCGGTCAATCTCGCGCTGCTGCCCTTTTTTCTGGCCGCCCTTTACGCTTTCTGCCTTGGCCTTGCATGGATTCTCTCCATTATCGGATTTTTCCTGCGGGACCTAAAAGAGATACTCACCTCCTTCATCAGCTTCATGATCTATTTTACGCCGGTCGTTTACGCCAAGGAGAATTTCCCGGAAAAGCTCTGGTTCGTTTTCATGATTAATCCCATGACCCATGCCATCGGCCTATTCCGCGGAATCTTCTCCCCCGAGCGTTTCTCCGATTACCAGAGCCTAGCCGTGTTCATGCCCCTCTCCCTGATCGTTTTCGTCATCGGCTATATATCAATACTGAACGTGAAGCAGACCATAGGAGACATGGTCTGATGAGCGAAAATACGGGTGATTATGCGATCAGCGTCAGGAACCTGAACAAGAAGTTCAAGGTTTATGAAAACGTCTTTGTAGACCGGCTCAAGGAGAAGTTTTTCTTCTGGAACGCGGAAAAGTATTACTCCAAATTCGACGCCCTGAAAGACATAAACCTTACCCTGAAAAAAGGAGAGGTGGTCGGCCTGATCGGGCCCAACGGGGCGGGCAAGACCACCCTGCTGAAGATTCTGGCCGGCATCAGCTACCCAACCTCGGGCGAGATCGACATCAAGGGTTCCATGGTCGCGGTTCTCGCGCTAGGCCTTGGTTTCAACCCACGCTTTACGGGGCGGGAGAATATCGAGATCGGCGGCTGCCTCCTCGGCATGTCACGGGAAGAGATAAAAGAGAAAGAGGAGTGGATAATCGAGTTCTCAGAGCTCGGCGCTTTTATCGACCAGCCGATCAGGTCATATTCGTCCGGCATGCGCGCGCGCCTCAGCTTCGCCGTGGCAAGCTCCGTATCCCCCGACATCCTCATTATCGACGAGGCCCTCGCCACAGGCGACGCATTTTTCGTGCATAAATCCCTCGGCCGCATCCATGATATCTGCCAGTCAGGCACCACCGCGATTTTCGTCTCCCACAATCTCATGCAGATACAGCGCCTCTGCAGCGAGCGCGTTATCCTCATGGACAAGGGCACCATCGTCAACGACGCCCCGGCCATGGACGTAATCCACCAGTACAACCACCTTCTCTATAAGCATCTCGAGGAGGAATCCATCAAGCGCCGCTCGCCGGTGGTCAGCAGCCAGCTCGAGAGCAAGGACTACGGCGGTAACGGTGACGTTGTCATCACCGAGGTCTACTTCACCGACGAAAAGGGCGAGGGGCGAAGCACCTACCGCATCGGTGAAAAGCTCTCCATCCACTTCCGCTATGAGGCGAAAGTGGAGAGGAAAGGCTTGAAGATGTTCATGTACATGCGCAACCGGCAGGGTATCAGCGCCTTCGGCTTCCAGTCGGACAGCTATTTCTGCGCCGAGAGCAAGGAGATGCGCTCCCGCAACATAGACTTCCCGAAAGGCACGGGCGAGCTGGTCATGTCGTTCGACCATGTGCTGATCACCGCCAATAAATATGTGGTATCGGTCAACCTTGTCGACCCGTCGCAACTGACCGCCCACGACTCCGACTTCATGACCACAACCGTCTTCACCAAAGATTATCTGGCCGACCTGATCATCCACAAGGATATGGATATGGGCACGGAGAGCATTATCGAGCATCCCATAGTTTTTGAAGTAGTGCCGGACTGACCCCCTCTGCTTTTTTGGCAAGGGAGCGGAGCGATTCTTGCGGATAGCATTCCTTACAGACCAGTATGTCACCGAGCCGAGGAATAAAGGCGGCCTCGCCTATTACCTTTACCGGGTGACGGGGCTCCTTGCAAAATACGGTCACACACCGGAAGTATTCACCATCTCGGACAAAAGCGGCGACCTGCTCGACGACAACGGGATTCCAGTCCACCGCGTATTTATCGACAGGGAAAAACTCTCCCGCAGGCAAAGTCTTGCGCGATGGCGCCTTAACCTTTGCATCCAGTTTGCGGCATATTCCATGGCTCTGCGCAAAAGTTTCATGCTGCGGCATCAGGGAGAGCCTTTCGACATTATCCAGATCAGCAACAACATGTCGACAGGGCTCGCGACAAGCATATCGAAACCTGTTCCCGTGGTGGAGAGGCTATCCGGTTTCGGCTATGCCTTATCAGAAGCCTACGCGTGCAAGCCCTCCCTGGATCAACGTCTTGCAAATTATGTCGACGCCCGTGGCGCACGCTTTGCCGACGCTATCTATGCGCCAAGCGAACTTCTTGCCAACACCTTCCGCGAACGCTTCGGCTATGAGACAGAAGTAATCCGCTCGCCTTTTGTTATTGAGGAAAGCAATCTCGACGAGAGTGTGCTGAAAGCGAAACTTGAAGGAAGGCTGTTCATGCTTTTTTATGGTTCCATCGGCAGGCTCAAGGGCGTAGACCTCATAACTGAAGCACTGGTCAAACTGCTGCCTCAATACAACAAGATGAACTTTGTCTTTGCCGGCAATGATCTCGGCACGCCGGAAGGAGAGCCGATGCGTAAGTGGATTGACGGCAAACTCGCCACATATAAAGAGCGCATAATCCACTTTGAGCAGATCCCACACGCCCAGCTCTACCCGATAATAAAAGGGGCACGCGCGGTGATACTGCCATCACGTAGCGAGAATATCGCAAATGCCATGCTGGAGTCCATGGCTCACGGCAAGGTGGTTGTCGGTACGAGAGGCGCAAGCTTTGACGAGGTAATTGACGACGGCATCAACGGGTTGCTTATTGAAAACGGCGATGTCGATAGCCTTGCCGCGCAGATGGAAAAAGCGTGGACCATGGAGGAGGCGGAGCGCGTGCGCATGGGCGAGGAGGCGATCAAAGCCATCGCCCCATTCGCACCGGACAAGGCCATAACCGACCTGCTCGACCTCTACGCCAGAGTTATCAAGAAGAAGGGTGGGGCAAGCTGATGAAGATACTTGCGATCTCGGCTTATTACCCGCCGGATACTGTGGGTGGCTACGAATGGGCCGCATATGAGGTTCTTACTCGTCTGCGCAATCGCGGGCATGACGTGAAAATTCTTGCAGCCAAACCAGACCGCCCCTGCCCTTCTGATGAGAATATTTCGCGAACCCTGACAAGGATGCATCCGCCGGCAGATAATGCCTTCGGCAGATTCGCCTCGAAAATACAGGCCGCCATTGCCTACATACATAACTACCGGGAAATCCGCAGGGCGATTGAAAAGCATTCGCCAGACGTCATATATATGTGGGCGGGAGCGATGCTGACCCCTGCGGTAATAGCTGCCATCGAGGGGATAGGGATAAAAACAGTATTTCACCTCGAAGATATGTGGATCGCAAAACTCATGGAGCAGGAGAGCGGCAACTCCGTTCTTTCCAGACTTTCTCGCGGCTTACGCTCGATGTTCGCCAAGCTTCCTGAATTCAAAAGCGAAGAGTGGGTGTTTGTGCAGGTGAGTGACGCCCTGGCGGCGCAGTATGCTGCAGCGGGCATAATACCGGCAAAAACGGTTCGCGTGCATAACGGATACGAACCGGCAAGCGCCCCCCGCGAATGGGAGGCCGAACCGGATGTTTACGAAATAGGTTTCTCCGGCCGCATCCATCCCACCAAAGGGCTTGAAGTCCTGTTCAAAGCCTTCGCCATCATCAAACAGAAATGCACATCGCGCGTCCACCTTTCAATATTCGGCAAAGGCAACGTTGCCTATGAAAAGGAATTGAAAGAGATGGCGGACAGGCTTGGTTTGTCTGAAATGATAAGGTGGCATGGAGCCCTGCCCCGCGCCAAACTCCTCGAAAAATACAAGACGCTGGACCTTCTCGCCATTCCCTCCACATGGGAAGAGCCTTTCGGGCTGGTAGCGATTGAAGCCCTTGCTGCAGGCGTTCCGGTTGTCGCCGCTGCCCGTGGCGGGCTCAGGGAAATTGTGAATGACAAGGTCGGCTGGCTGGTCGAACCGGAAGCGGAAACCTTTGCCGCCGCCATAGCGGAAGCAATAACGGATTACGACAGGCTCGCGCTCAAGGGTAAGAATGGGCCACTGTGGATCAGTGAAAATTTCGGTTGGAAGGATAAGGTAGAGACGATTGAGAAGCTTCTTTCCGATTACGCGCGGTAAAAGCGCCGCACCTCGCACACTACCTCGGCAATATCAATACGCTCCATGCACTCCGCCCGCTTGCTCTCGAAACACGACTCCCGAAAACGAAACCCGCAGCCCTTGCATCCGGTTGTGGGGGTGATGACTGCATGCTTGTCGCTTGTTTTTAACGGGCCCAACAACTGGGTTCCCGGTGTGTGCCCGAAGATAGCGACCAGCGGAGTGCCCACGCCTATCGCCATATGAAGCGGCCCCGTGTCGCACGTAACAAGAGCCGACGACGACTCTATCGCGTAAAGCAACTCCCGCAGGGATAGCCGGTCGGTAAGGTCAAGCAGCTGGGGGTGATTCTTCAGCATGCGGGAGAGCTCTTCACGTTCGGCCTCGCCTCGATCCGACTTCAACCCCACAAGCAGCACAGGCCAGTGCTTTTCGAGCTCGGTAATCATGGAATCGAGAAAAGATATAGCGTAATTGCGCCGCCAGTCAAGCCCTCCCAGGCAGACAGCAACGTATGGCTGTTCGCTCTCCATATTTTCACGGACAAAACTTTTGCGGCTGGCTTCCCACTCACCGTCTCGCGCAATATTAATTTTCAGGGGAAGGTCGGGGGTAAATTCAACATCGGCTATACGGCAATATTTCCTGAGCCAGCAACTGCCCGCGAGATGCTCGTACCATTTTTCATCACGCCCCTCCCGAAAGGTTCTGCCGACAATTTTATTCTCAGGCATGGCCTTTACCGCGCGCACAGCCTCGGCGCTGTTCGGGAAGATATGAAAATTAATATAAAGATCGTAATCGTCTTCCACGCCGTCCGGGTAATCGGCAATCGGAATGGCCCGGTCAACCCTCCTGTCTCCCGCAAGGACATCAACCCCCTGCGGGCTGGTCAGGAAGTCCAGCCTCGTGGCGAAAAAACGCGTGCGTATGGAATCAAGAATTGTTGTAAGCTGCAAGATGTCGCCGAAGCCTCGATCACGCACGACCAGTATCTTCGACGCCTTTTCGGGAAGTTCACGCCTGCTGAAACGGCGCAATTCGTCCATATTGTGCCAGCGGTCCATGATGCTGTCGTAAAGACTAAACAACGCGGGCGAACGCAACCAGCGCGGCCAGAGCGGGGCAATGTGCTCGTGTTTCCGGCTCTCCCTCATTTCGGACCCGCCTCTTTTCCAGAGTCATCGCTATAGGCGCGGAGAACGTCCAACCACTCCGCAGCCTCTTTGCTTCCGGGTTTGAAGAGATATATCTTTTTCTCCCTCAAGGGGGATATCTTGCCGAATTCGAAACCATCTTCCCACGGGATAACAACGCTTTTCTCTTCGGCTCCATATTTGGCCGTCGCTTCTTCTATATACCGGATTACTCCGGCCGCCTGGGGCTGGTATCTGAGTTTTTCGCGCGCCATAATATCTTCAAAAACAACGACCGGCCTGCCCTCTGCAAAAGCGTTTTCAATCTGCCTGCACATGCTGTCCATCGCGCGCCCGATATCGTCTTTGCTCTGGCGCAGAAGGATGTGGAACGACAGGGCGCCTTCGGGCAACCTTCCTTTGATAAGAGCAGGGACGATGTCCAACCCCTTGCCTTCAGATACGCGCTCCACCTCAGCGGCGGCATTATAAAAACGGTCGAAAGACGGGGATTTACGAGCGACCATGTCCCCCGACATATTCCCGACAAACTGCCCCAGAACAACGGCCATAGCTACCATCCAGAACCGTCTGCCCTCAAGAACCGAGCAGGAGATGGCGGTCATTAAGATGAAAGGCGGGAAGGGAATGCACCACCACTCGATATTCTGCGGTTCGTAATAGGCGCTGAAAGCTCCGTTGCACAGAAACCAGACGGCGGCAAGGAAGAGAGCCGACCCGCCCCGACTTTTCAGCATGGGCGAATTAAATACTGCGACTCCAAGACAAGCGAGATAGCCGACACCGACAATAGCCATAGACAGAGCCGTAATTATCGCCCGCCCATCCCATCCTCCACTCTCAACACGCATGGCGTCGATCACGGAGGTTCCATAAATCAGGCTGCGTCCCAGCCCGACTACCATCCTGTACGGCGTGTCCCCATTTATTCCGCCATAATATCCGTATTGCGCGTGCTTTGTCATCCAGACAAAAAGCTCTCCCACCGTCCGCGCGCCACCGATGAGGGTTCCCGCCATTATGTAGGGGATCCCGGCTACCAGGCCGAACCCCAGAACGGGCAGCATGGCATAGAAAAACTTGCGCGGTATCCTGACAGGAACAAGGCATACCCCCGCAATCGACGGGAAAAGGAAAAAGCAGGAGCTCTGGTGGAACAGTCCGGCCAATCCGCATGTCATGCCGACAATGAAGAAATTTCGGGCGCACGGTTTTTCAACCGCACGCAGGAGGGAATAAAAACTCCAGATAAGGGCTGCTGAAGCGAAGATGTAAACCTCCACGTCAACACAGAATATCCATACGGAAAAAGCCGTTCCGAACATGGCCGTGCCGACAACGGCTGTCCTGCTCTCGCCTGAGATTTTCCATAAAACCATGAACATGCCGGCAAGCGCTATCATGCCGCCGAAGGCACTGAGAAGCTGAACCGAGATCCACAGGCTGAAGCCCATATAAAGTAACGGTCGAGTCCACGCCCACGCAACTGCGTTATAGATAAGATGATGGGGATGGAACAGGGTGGAGGTCTGTCCGTCGGAGATAGCGGAGATCCATTCATAGGAATCGCTGATCACATGCGCGGCGGGGAAGGTAAGGCAATAGAGCAACCCGAAAGCCGCCAGAGTAATAGAGAAAGGTATTGTGGGAAATTTTTTCATTTGTCCCGCTTCACATAATCCCGGAGGCGTTTTACCTTTGCCGGACGCGCAATCCCGACCTTTTCCACAACATCGGGCTCAGCTTTTTCCTGAACATCCTTCGCAACTTCAACCTCAACTGCTCCGCCACCTCCATCTACGAAACGAACCTCTTCGCGGAACCGCAGGATATTCGCAAGATTGGCGACAACCCCCACCATCGCATAAATCTGGAAGGAGACCTCGACGCTATCGAAGCGGGACCCAAAAATATTGGCGAACATGGTGGCGAAAAACATGGGGATAAACCCAAGACTGATCGTTCTGATAATAGGATCATCGGCGGACTTGGAGTGAATATAACAAGCCTCCCTGAATGCCACATAAAACACTATCATGAAAATGATAAGAGCAGGCACCCCCATCTCCGAAGAAATATGCAAGTATGTGCTGTGCACGTCACGATCCGACATGCCTTCATCATATGAACCAACCCGGCGATGGAAGTTGCCGTACCCTACTCCGAGAATCGGATAGTCGCGCGTAATCAGGAGTCCAACCGTCCACACTCTAAGACGCTGCGATGAACTTTTATCCAGACGATTCTCAATCGGGCCTTCGCCCGGCCTTACCGTTGTTGCCAGGCGACCGCTTATGCTCGGAGGAAGCAGATCGGGGTTGAGGAGAAAGAAGACGGAGATGGCAGCAACTATGACAAACCACTTCCGACTCAGCATGAAAACGAATGTCAGGAATCCCACAAGCATGCCTAACTGGGCACCACGGGAAAAGGTAAGGCGCATTGTCTGAACGCATGACAGGACAGGAAAAAAGAGCAGCCAGAAGCGCCGGTCTTTACGGTTTATCCACCAGAGAGCGACAAGCAGGAACACTGCCGAGCACATCAGGAACCCAAGGTGATTGGGGCCCGAAGTTGCTACCAGACGCATTTTCTCGATCGAACTACGCGTACCCTGGTCAATATAAAACTTCTTTATGCCGATCAGACCAATCATGGCTGTGGTAATGCAGAGGCAAAGATATACATAATAAATCTGGCGCACTGAGCGCATGCTGCAGACGACAAGGTAATAAAGCAGCATCGGCGTAACCCAGCGTTTCATCGCAAAAAGCACGTCCACCGGATCGCGGTTTTCAGTAAGCATAAAGCCGCGGATAAGACTGAGCAGAGCCAAAAACATGAAGAGCAGCAGCCAGATGTCGACCTTACCCTTGCGATATAATGGCCACGGGCGCTGCCCGGCGGAGAGCAACACACCGATAAGAGATAAACCAAGAAAAATATTCGTCGCGTTAAAAGTTCGGGCAAGGCCGCCGAAAGTGCCGGGCAGGACTTTGCTGAACGGGAGATAGGTCAGAAGAATAAGCACGACAACTTCGTAATCCTCAAGCATGACAGGGATGAGGAAGAGCAGCATGCACATTCCGCCAGCAAACATGGCAAGGCTTGGAAGGTAGACGCTTCGATATGGCGCAACAACGGCAAAGCAGACCATCGACACAAAGATGAGGGTGTAGAGGATCCATGCATCCTTCCGGCTTGGGCGCTCTTCCAGATAGCCAAGCTCTTTATGCAGGGGGTCCTGCTCCGTCTTTGTACCGTTGAATGGAATCAAGAAATCACATACCCTTGTCGGCAAACCCGGCAAATCCCTTAGGCAGAAGAACAACCAGCGACGTATTCTCAACCCAGCGCAGGCGCGAATAAACCCCGCCTTCGCCGTAAAGTTTATTCAGCGCCTTTGTAACGCCTGACCATTTCGTGTAGTCGTGCCATATAACTACAGCATTATCGCTCGCCATGCGAAGAGCGGCTTCACTGTCGTTCAGAACGTAATCATACGAATGGCTGCCATCCACAAAGATAACATCCATCGAATCGGCATAAGGCAAGAAATCAAAAAGCGCAGAATCCCCGTAGAGCTGCGTTATGGACGGCTCCACATCCAAGCCTTTGAAACGCGCGCCGGAGCATTCCTTTTCGATGAAACGGCGGTCGTTTTCTTCGATCTCAAGGCTGGTCTTCTCCGACAATTCAGGAGGAAGATCGAGGGTGAAAACCTTTACCCCTTCGGCGGAGTTAT
>JAFGWW010000465.1 GCA_016936955.1 Planctomycetota bacterium
GCCGATCCTGTCGGCGAGGCGACGCCAGATCTCCCCGGTTCCGCCGTGCCTCGGGAAACGGAAGGTGCTGTTCGGTCCCCACGAGATATCGTCGCGCCGGTTTTCTATATTGCTGCGCAGGCGCGCGAGATCCACCTCAGCCACCCGCTCACCGATCCAGTTATAGCTCATCTCTTCCGGCGGGCAGGCCCAGACCTTGAAGTTGTAGGGCAGCATGAATACGCGGGCAATCCCTTCGCCGAAGCCGATCAGTATCCACTCCTTGAAGTGGGCCGGCTTTTCCTTGCCCCCTTGCTGCACCTCCTCCAGCCCGCGGAGGCATTCATCAACCAGCTCTTCCGGCAGGCGGCCGATGTTGTACTGGAAAGGGTAGGGCACAAACCGGTTTGCGATCCAGATCCACGACTCGCGCTCGTGGTTGACCCACGCCTCGCCAAGAAGCGAATCCATCAGCCTGTCGAAATATTCATAGTGAGAAAAAAGAACATGACCGCCCACGTCCCAGGTAAAGCCCTTTGGGTCGAGGAAAGAGGAGGAGAGCCCGCCCGCGAAAGGCGCTTTCTCATAGATGCGGAAATTATCGAAGCCGAGCTCCAATAACCGCCACGCCGCCCCGAGCCCCGCGGGGCCCGCGCCGATGATGGTTATGCTTTCAGGTCTCTTCGTCTCGGTCTTCACAATAAATGACTCCTGCCCGTGTAGAATTATGAATTATAGAGTATCCTCTCGTCCGCTCCATATCAAGGGGAGAACCGCTGGCTATTGAAATTGCTCGTCATTAATGGATAATCACTTACCATGCAAAACCGTTTTTACATTCTGGCTTTCGGTGCGTTGCTGCTCTGCGCTCTTGTCATGCTTCTGGTCTTTCCGGAAGCCAACAGGATGCAGTATGCCTTTTACGTCTTCACCATACCCCTCGCCATCGGCACCATCTTTGTCCGCTCCTTTTACGGCATGATTCTGCTGATGCTGGTGAGTGGGGTCTGGGGGCGGAGGGTTAATGTCGGCATCGCCTATCTTTATCTCTACCAGTGGATGATCTTCTTCTCCACCTTCGGCATCATTATCAGAAGCATCATCTTCCGCGCCGAGCATCTTGCGCGGGATCCCGCAGGCTTGCAGAAAAACGGCGTCCCCTATATCGCCATCGGCCCGGCCCTCGCCTTTTTCGCCTCCTTCTTCATGGCTCCCAATACCGCCTTGGCGATCAAGAACGGCATATATCTCTGCATGCTCTTCTGCCCCTTTTACGTCTGCCTCAACAGTTGCGACTCGTGGAATAAAATCCGCTCCGCCCTCAAGGCGATGTTTGTCGGCATGAGCGCGGTCGCCCTGATAGGGCTTTTCATGGGCGGCTGGAGCTTCGGCCATGTAGGCACGCCAATGCTTCGCAACCCCAACCTTTATGGCTGTTTTCTGGCGGCGCCGGCGGTTTTGTGGTTTTATCTTCTCATGAACCGCATAAGCGTAACCGGCCATCGCCTGCTTGAAATACTTGGCCTGTGCGCCGTCATCCTTGCCAACCTGCTCTCCCTCTCCCGCAGCAGCTATCTCGGCATCGCCGCCGGGGCATTTGTGGCGTGCGCCCTTTCGAGGCGCATCAAATTCGCCCTCGTCATTGCTGCGTTCATGTTGGTGGTGGGGGTGAATATGGTTGGCAGCACCGATGCCTTCTCGGAGAAGCTCGGCGAAAAGGGAAGCTCCGGCATCGACTACCGCATGAAAAAAATCCGGATGGCAATGGATATGTTCGCCGCCAGTCCGGTAATCGGGGTCGGCCCCGGAGGTTTTGAATACGCCGCCGCGCAGGATGAAGACGAGGCAATCAGAAACCACACCACCCTTGAGAGCACCTATCCCTTCATCCTCGCCGAGTATGGCGTCCTCGGCGCCCTCGGCTGGCTCGCCACATACTGGTTTTGCTACCGAGCATGGACCCGCCTCCCGAAAGACCGGCATGACATGCGCCGCATTCTCGGCAACGCCTGCCTCTCCGCCCTCGTCTGCGTAAGCGTGATCCAGATCGGCGAAAACACGATTTTCATGCCGAAGACGAACTGGATGATCGGGATAATTCTGGGGATAATGTTCTCCCTGCGCTGGCTTCCCTTTATCGCCGGAGCGGGACATGATGAACACGCCCCCGCATACGGCGACGAATTCGGCATGCCACCCCCGGCTCCTGACGCTTCCGCATGCGTCATATAAGTCTATATTTGACAAACGCTTAGGCCTTATTCGCCTCATATTTTCATGCAGATTGAGCCCGTTTTAATGCCGTCTTTTTATTGCTTTTCCGGGAAATTTCACCCACTTGTTTCCATCCCTGATCTCCCCCTCACCCGCCATCGGAATTCCTTATAAAACATGGATTTAACTTGACCCTTCCGGCGCCATGCTGTAGTATTCTCCCTTCCGGATCGGCTTGTTGCCGATCCCTATTGTTTTACTTTTTTGTGGGCCGGCGTGTTTCGGCGAGGTGCTTTAACCTCCCGACCATAAACGCGTCCTCCCGGGAGAAAAGAAAATGGCTATTGCAACACTTCAGGAACTGATCGAAGCCGGTTGTCATTTCGGCACCCGCACCAACCGTTGGGAACCCAAGATGGCTCCCTTCATCCACTCCAAGCGCAACAAGATCTACATCATTGACCTGCGCCAGACCCTTACCGGTCTGATCCGCGCGTACCACTTCCTCATGCAGACCACCGCCAAGGGGCAGAAGGTTCTCTTCGTCGGCACCAAGCGTCAGGCCGCAGACGTGGTCAAGCAGGAAGCCGAACGCTGCAACAGCTTCTTCATCACCCACCGCTGGCTCGGCGGCACCCTGACCAACCTCGAAACCATGCGTCAGCGCGTTGCCCGTCTCATCGAGCTTGAAGCTCTCGAAAGCAGCGGCAATATCCATAACTTCTCGAAGAAGATGATCTCCAGCCTCTCCCGCGAGCGTAAGAAGATCGCCCGCAACTTCGAGGGTCTGCGCGATATGAAGAAGCTCCCCGGCGCCATCGTCATCGTCGACCCCAAGCAGGAAGACATCGCCCTTGCCGAAGCTATCAAGCTTGATATTCCGGTCATCGCCATCGCCGACACGGACTGCAACCCCGATCCGATCGATTTCCTCATCCCGGCCAACGATGATTCGAACCGTTCCAACGAGCTGATCCTCAGCAAACTCGCCGACGCGATCATCCAGGGCAGCAAGGACAAGAACCTGCAGGCCGTTTACGCCGGCAAGGAGAAGGAAGCCCAGGCCGCAGCCGCGAAGGTCGAGGACAAGGGTATCGATACCCCCGAAGACTTCACCAACGTTGGCGGCTTCAGCTACGGCGGCGACGACTAATAGGACTGAACGTACGGAATTTGATTTTTACCACGAGAACTGAAAGGAATTACTAATGGCTGTTGACGCCAAGATGATAAAAGAGCTCCGCGACAAGACCGGCATGGGCATCAACGATTGCAAAAACGCCCTCGTTGAAGCCAACGGCGATATCGAACAGGCCGAACTCAACCTCCGCAAGCGCCAGAAGGAAAAGGCCATCAAGAAGGCCGACCGTCCCACTGGCGAAGGCGTTATCGTGATCAAGGTGGACGGCAACGCCGCCATCATCGCCGAGGTTGCCTGCGAGCAGGAGCCCACCAAGAACAACGACCTTTTCAAGGCTTTCGTCGAGAAGGTCATCGCCACCGGCGCCTGCAGCGGTGCGAAGAACCTCGATGAGATCCTCGCCGCCGATTGCGGTGAAGGCACCATCCAGGAAGCCCTCACCACCCTCGCCGGTACCGTAGGCGAGAACGTGCAGCTCAAGCGCTTCGAGCGCGTTGAGGCCCCCGCCGGCGGTATCGTAGGTGCTTACGCCCACTTCAACCAGAAGGCCGGCGCGGTAGTCTCTCTCTCTCTCGATGGTGCCGATGCGGGTAACGCCGATCTCAAGACCCTGGCCAACGACATCTGCATGCACGCCGTCGCCTGCCGCCCCGTGGCTGTCGACCGCAGCGGTGTCCCGGCCGACCTCATCGCCAAGGAACGCGAAGTCTTCCTCGATCAGGTCAAGGACAAGCCCGAGCAGATTCAGGAAAAGATCCTCGAGGGCAAGCTCGGCAAGTTCTACAGCGAGCGCTGCCTCGTTGAACAGATCTTCGTCAAGGATCCCGACGGCGCTAACACCGTCCAGCAGATGATCGACAACATCGCCAAAGCCGCTGGCGGCACCGCCAAGGTAGTCGGCTACGCCCGCTACGAACTCGGCCTCTAGTCGAAACGAAAACCACCAGCAATGCCAAAGGCCGGGCTTATGCCCGGCCTTTTTTGTATTGTCGTTCGGCGCTGCTTCAGCCTATTTCTTATTCATGATAACATCAATCTGCCTGTCATCAAGCTGGCCGGTTCCCTTTACGCCGAACCATTCAATAAGGCCGGAAACGGTGCCGCTCTTCTTCATCTTTCCCGCCTCTTCCATTGAAAGCCCCTTGACCTGTATGTTTATGACGGCTTTTATCTCGTCGTGTTCGCCATCCTTCTCTTTCAGTATCTTCTCATACCTGAAGACCGCGGTGTATAAGCCTTTCGCTGGCCTGACCTGCGCAAAAGCGATCTTGCCGGAAAGCTCGTTCCCTTTCGCGAATTTAGACGCCAGCCCCTGTTTGTATTCCTCCAGCTCTTCCTGGCTGTTCTCCGTGTGATAAAATTTTTCCTGCATCTCTTCGGTAAGGGCAATTAAATCCTTAACCGTATGTTTGCCATTCTCCCCGCCCTTCTCTCCGGCGTAAGCCATGCCTGCGACAAACAGCATTACAATTAATATATGCTTCATCTTCACTCCTCTGCTTACTGTTCTATTTGGCAAGCTCTTCAGGCTTGGCCACCGACCGTTTTTTTATCTTAACCGTGACAATCCACCCCACCGCGGGGAGGAGCAGGGCGGTGAAGACCGCCGGCCAGGGGTTGTCGAAAGAGCTGGTAGAGCCGGAGTAGGCGTAGATCAGGCATATGGGAAAGTGCCCGGCCGCCGAGGCGAGGATGAAGGTCCGCGCGCGCATGTCGGTCAGGCCCGCAAGGCAGGAGAGGATCTCGGTCAGCATCGGGATGGGGCGGCTGAGGATGATCGCCGCCACGCCCCACTCGTCGAACCACGCGTCCACCGCCTGCATGTCGTCCTTCCCCACCAGTTTCTCGAAAGTCGCATGCCCTCCCCAGCGGCAGAGGTAAAACCCGCTCAGCGCCGCGAACATGGAGCCGGTAAAAGCGACCAGCGCCCCAGTCCAGAGCCCGAAGGCGAAGCCCGAAAAAGCCATGACAAAGGAAGAGGGCACGGGCAGGAGGATGTCGATGAAGAGCAGGCCGATAATCACCCCCGCCACGATGAGGTTGCCGTGCTCCATTTGCTGGAGCGCTTCGAGTTGCTGGCGGGCGTAAGCCTCATCGGTATACCCGAGGTGTTCGGCGATCATATACATTGAAGTGAATATTGCGCACAGGCAGAGCGCGATAAGGATCATCTTTTTCATGGGATGAAGTTTAATGATTGGGGCGGGTCATTTCAAGAGGCCTTGTGAACACCTCCCTAAACCATGGCTGCTGGTTTCCTGCACTTTGACGGCACGCGGACGGTGAAGTGTGTGCCTTTGCCGCAGGTTGATTTCACACGTATGGTTCCGCCATATGACTCGATAATCTCTTTTGTCGATGCGAGCCCGAGCCCGGTCCCGGTGGGGGTGCCGTCGTTGCTGGAGGCCGGTTTGGTTGTGTAGAAGGGGTCGAAGATGCTCTCGAGTTGCTGCTCCTTTATCCCGCTTCCGGTGTCAGATATCTCGACCGTTACGTAATCGCCGTCGTCCCAGGTGCGGATGCCGAGTTCGCGCACCGCGGACTCGTGCATGGCTTCAATGGCATTCCTGATAATATTGCCAAAGGCCTGCGCGAAATGATGTCCGATACCGCAGATTGTCTGGGTGCTTCCAAAGTCAGTCTTAACGTTTACCTTGCGGTTAAAGACCTGTCCCACACGCAATATGCTGATCTGTTGCTTGAGTATCGGTGTGATGTCGATGTCGCAGTGGGTTTCCGTCTCCTCGCTCTTGCGGCTGTTGAGCATGATCTGGCGGAGGATGTCGCGCATATGGTGGCAGAGCTCGACCAGGCGTTTAGGCTTTGCCTCGCTACTGTGCTCGTTGAGAATCATCTCCGCGTAACCGAGAATCCCGGATAGGGGATTGTTGAGGTTGTGGACGATCCCCGCCGTGCTTCTGCCGATAAGGGCGAGCCGCTCCGATTCGACAAGTTGCTCGGTCCGGATTTTCACCATCCTTTCAAGCTCGCCGTTTGTCTCAAGCAACCTGTCCTCGAGCGATTTCATGCGCGTGAAGACATTGATCTTCGCTTTGAGCTCGTCGGGGTCGAAAGGCTTTACGATATAATCGTCCGCCCCCGCCTCGTACCCCATCATCCTGATGTTGATATGGGCGGCCGCCGAGACCATGATGATCTTCAGGTTCCCGCTGCCCTCCATCTCACGCAGCTTCCTGCAGGTCATGTAGCCGTTCATGTCCGGCATCATCACGTCCAGCAGTATGATGTCCGGCTTGAAGGAGGAGAACTTTTCAATCCCTTCCATACCGCTCGTCGCGGTGTCGACGTGGAAGTCGGAGAGGAAGGCCTTGAGCACATCAAGGTTGCCCTCTTCATCATCGATGATCAGGATGTGCGGTATATTATTCATGCTTTTCTGCCCAGCCGTCTAAAATTCAGACAACACATAATGCCCGTCCTTTATGCAAAGCGTATTCCTGACGCCACAAAAATATCTTCTGCCGCCCCCTCGCATATTGAGTGAAATCAAGGACTTAAAATTTATTCGTTTAATGCAGCTGATTTGCTTGTGCTTTGCCTTGTGTGGGATTATACAGTGTGGTTTTCTGGTAGATCTTATTTTGGTAAAAATACACAAAAAGAGGGAGTGCACCTCGCCGGTGCACTCCCTCGCATTTATGCTGATAAAGCGACAAACTCTGCTGCGCAAACTTCTCTTACAAGTCTTCAATCTCGATTCCGCCATCAATGCTCTTGCTCGCGGCGGTGAGCTTTTCCTTGCTTGAGAGGACAGCCACGGGCGAGGTTTTATATTGGGGCAGCAATACCTCTCCGGCGATCCGCGCAATGTCCTCGCCTTTGAGCGAGAGCAGGCGCGAGCGGAATTCGCCGCGCTTCTCCGGCGTATTCCCGATAAGGTGGCGGGAGAGGGCGGTGGCGACGGCCTGCTCCGGGCGCAGGGGGGTGTCGAGGCTTTTTACCGTTCCGATAATCGCCTGCTCCACCCCGTCGGCGGAGAGGTCCATCCCGTTCCTGATAAAATCAAATACGCCGTCGTAAGCCTTGAGGGTCTGGGCGATGTGCGGGTCGCGGTAACTCGCGAAACCGAAAAGACCTTCCGTGCCCGAGTAGGCCGCGCGCGCGCCGTAAGCCCCGCCCTTGACCCTGACCTCGTTCCACAGGTAACCGTAGCTGAGCTGGGTTCCAAGCAGGAGCAGCGCCGGGGCGTCGGGATGGTCGAAGCCGACCGTGGGGAAAGCGCGGGCGACGAAGGCCACGTCCGCCGGGCTCGCGATGCCGGTGCGCGTGCCGGTCACGGCTGTCCACTCCGACGATTCATCGCAGGTCGCGGCTTTCTTCATTCCGGAAATAGTCGCGCCGAGCCAGTTGCGTATCTCCTCCGACGCTCCGTTGTTCGCCACCACCGAGGCGGTGATCCTGTTGCCGGCGAGGAGGAATTCCTGAACCTCCGCAAGCTTGGCGATAATGCCGTCCCGGTTTTTCTCGAACTCTGCGGCGAGCTTGTCGAAGAAACGGATCTGGCTGATGCCGCCCATGCGTTCGGCGAGGGATGCGTTGCGGCTGAGATTGCGGGCGGCGTAGAGCGAGGCGAAGCGGTTGCCCGCCGGGATCAGGCTGCTGTGCGCCCTGACCTTGCCCTGCAGAATTACGTCGCGCAGACGCTCGGTGTCGCTGAGGTCGCAGCGCAGCAGGCGGTCTTCAAGAACCTTGAGTGCTTCGGGAAGTTTCGTGTCGAGGGCTTTCATCCCGGCCGTGAAGAGGGGTAGCACAAAGTTGGGGTCGTCCACCTTGCCGCTGACCGTAACCCCCGCGCCGATGCCCCCGGTGCAGGCGGCGTCGCGCTCGGCCATGGTGACGTAGCTGCTTCCGGCGGCGCCCATCTTGCTCATCGCCTCGGCGTAGAGGGGCAGGTAATCGTAAAGCCCGTCGTCGATGCCGCTCAGGTCGAAGGCCAGACGGATATAACTTATGCCCCCGGCGAAGACGTCGGTGTGCAGGTAAGTCTGCCCCGCCGCGTCGAGGGTCTTGGTTGGCAGCTCAATCGGCTCGGGCGCCACATCGGAGATCGCCAGGCGCGGGAGGGTGGCGATGGCTTCGGGGGTGTTGGGCGCGCCCTGCATCTCCTCGAGCTCGCGCGCTTCGCGGTCGATCTTCTCCATCTCCTCCTTCGAGAGGCCGGCCTTGGTCTTCTCCATCTTCCCCGCAAAAGCCTCGTCCTTCTTTGCGTTATACCTGTTGTCCGGTACGAAGGTGAGGACCGAATAATGCGGGTTCTGGACAATCATCTCGCGCAGGAGATTCTCGAAAAATCCCTTCTCTTCTTCAAAGAGCCTGCGCAGTTCCTTGAGATGGCTGTCGAGGCGCAGGAGGTGGAGCGGGTCGCCGTCATAGAGCCACGAGTTGTAAACCCTGTCCATGAGGCGCAGGGGATACTGGCCGCTGATCTCGCGCGATTTGATCTCCAGCTTGTGGAAGGCTGACTCGATCTTCGCC
>JAFGWW010000466.1 GCA_016936955.1 Planctomycetota bacterium
CCGCGCCGCGACAAGCCCTTTATCCGCGTCAACTGCGCTGCCCTTTCGGCCGGGGTACTGGAATCCGAGCTTTTCGGTCACGAGAAAGGCGCCTTTACCGGAGCGGATAAGCTCAGGATCGGGCGCTTCGAGATGGCTGACGGAGGGACGATTCTTCTCGACGAGGTTTCTGAGATGGATCTCGGCCTGCAGGGAAAGCTTCTGCGCGTCTTGCAGGAGAAAGAATTCGAGCGCGTTGGTTCTTCCGAAACCATTCACGCCGACGTGCGCATTCTTGCCAGTTCCAACCGTTGCCTAGAAAAATCCATCGAGAAGGGGGAGTTCCGGCAAGACCTTTATTACCGTCTGAACGTGGTCTCTGTCGACATGCCGCCCCTGCGCGAACGCAAGGAGGATATCCCAGCGCTGGTGAAACATTTTATCGACAAATACAACCGCGAGGAAGGTTCGCGCGTGCGCTCGGTCTCTGGCGATGCCCTGAAGCTTCTGGAAGGATACGATTGGCCGGGTAACGTGCGCGAGCTTGAGAATATAATCGAACGCGCTATCGTTCTCGGCACGAGCGAAGAGATAGATGCCGGTCTCGTCGCGCCCGCCCTTCGCCACGGCGGCGGCGCGCCAGCCTCTTCCGCCTCAAGCGGTGCTTTTGAGCCCCGCCCCCTCGACGAGGTGGAACGCGAGCATATCATTAAAACCCTGGAGCACCTCGAAGGCCACCGCACCAACACCGCCCAGGTTCTAGGCATCTCCGAACGCTCCCTCCGCGACAGAATCAAACGCTGGAAAGAGGCGGGATTGTGGGAGGAGTAGGATCTTTGCGATGAAAACCAACCGATCTGTGGTGTCATTTTCTCGCTTCTTTCCGGTTGTGCTCGCACTGCTTGTGGTATGATGCGAAGGGGCAGCGCCTGTAACCACGGGGGAGCTTCCTTTACCATGCGACGAAGTTTCCACAGGTTTGTCAGAAAATATTATCTATTATACAGACTGGTCTGCACTTCTTGAAGGCGTGGAGCGATCTGCACCGAAAGTCGACCCATCATTAAACTCGCTCTCATATATGAACAGGAAGATAAGCATATCTATAGACAATCTTGCGTTTGATCAAGCTGTTCTGGCGGTGAGGAGGGAATGCAAGTCAGATTTCACCTATAGAATAGATGAAGAAATTAGCGAAAACATATCATTCCGTGCCGAATCCATGAAAGTCTGCACGGTTCTTGATTGGTTTTGTGCCTATGCTGACGTGCGGGCAATTCCCGAGGGCTCAACCATCGTTTTTGTGAAGGCCAATTAGATATCCTCCCCCCCCACGGCAATAAATTCCTACCCCTGCGGCAAAAGCTTCCGGAAAAACATGTTGCAATCGATATATCAAATATGCAATATAAGATTGGTTTCAACTTTAGCCGGATATCTAACGGTCTGTTTCTTATGAGGTTTACGAGATCGTTTGGCGCAAAAAAGATATTCTGGGAAAAGTTGGCACGCAGGTTGATATAGATGTTCGCGAGAGTGGACCTATACGGAGAAGGTTGAATGTCTTGGATCAGCGGTTTATTTCAAAGCGAGACTCTGCCGGTACTTGAATCGACGATGGGCTTTGCCTATCAGAAGCAGCTTGCGATCATGAATAATATCGCCAACGTCGAGACGCCTTATTACAAAAGGCAGGACGTTCCCGAGAAGCAGTTCCTTGCTGCCCTTAGCGACGCGGTTGAGAAGCGCGCGACCCAGCATCCGAACAGTTTCGAGATCCGCGGCGATTTTGATATCAGTTTTATCGATAATCACTACCCGGTTGTGCGCGCCATGAAGGGGAGCGAGTTCGGCCCCGAGCGCCACGACGAAAACTCGGTGGTGATTGAAAAGGAAATGGCCGAGCTTGCGAAGAATACGATGGCTCTCGAATCGACACAGCGCCTCTACAAGAAAAAGATGCAGATGCTCCGCAGTTCGCTGCGTGACAGTGTTGCCTGAAGGGTTTGGTTATGAGCAAGGATATGGGAAAAGTGAACGTTGATTTCGCCCGCGAAGCGCTCGTCACCCTCTCGCGCCAGATAAGGGAGTATTGCGTTAACGGCCGGGAGCGGGTTGTGTCTGCCCATCGTAATTACCGTGCAGGCGAGGCGGTTCGCTACGTGGAGAATGCGGTAAAGCTTACGCGCGAGATGGACAAGCTTCTCGATATGGCTTCCGGAATCGGGCAGATGGGCGACCTCGATTTTGAGAGCATGGAAACCGATGTCAGGGTTATGAAAGAACTGGTCGAGGCGGTGGCCATTCGCGAACTTTGGGTGCAGAATTAGGATACGGAGAAGACGATGGTTGGCGGCGTATTTACAATGATGGATATCAGCGCAAGCGCACTCAGGGCGGAACGTGCGAGGATGAACGTTCATGCCAATAACCTTGCGAATGTCAATACCACCCGCGATGCGGACGGCAACCTGAATCCTTACCGCCGCAAGCGCATATATTTCAAGGCCGGGGCGCCGGAACTCACCGGTTCCAGCCAGCTCGGCGTCGAGGTCGATAAGATCGACGACGATATGACCACCGATTTTCTGAAAAAATACCAGCCCGGCCACCCCGACGCCGACGAAAACGGCTATGTAAGCTACCCCAATGTCAGTGTTCCTATGGAAATGGTGGATATGATGATGGCTTCGAGGGCTTATGAAGCCAACCTCACGGCAATGGATACGGGCAAGCAGATTCTGCGCGGGGCGCTGCAAATTATCGCATAAACGATTGAAGTTGATAAGGAATGCAATCGGCTGGCCGATAATGTATAATAAAGATGGCTCATTGAGTTGAGAGCGAGCCGTTTTGAGGAGATAGATGATGGCTTTAGATCCGTTGATGCCGGGTGGAATAAACCCGCTGGGTTCGGCAGGGGAAACCAAGTCCTCGCAGGGTGCTGACACTCCTGCGAGCGGTGCGGATTTTAAGAAATTCCTCCTCGATAACCTCAATAAAGTCAACGAGATGCAGCAGGATGCCGACAAGGCCGTCACTGATCTTCAGCTCGGCAAGGAAACAGATATAAACAAGGTCATGACTGCGGTTGAGAAAGCGGATATCGCTTTCCAGACCCTGATGTCGGTCAGGAACAAGCTGGTCGAGAGCTATCAGGAAGTTCTGCGCATGAAGATCTGAGTAATTTTCGCCATTCCTTGGGGGAGGAATGGTTTATGCCTCGGGGGGAATCGTTTGGTTCGCAAGTAATAAATAAGGCGATCCGTATAAACGGTTGAGGCTTTATACAGGGAGAATCATCCCGAATTCACCGGGAACGGCTTCGCAGCGAGCTTTGGCTTGGCTGCCTTTGTGCGTTTCCGGGCTCCTTGTGTTTTTATTGCAGGTTTCCACACTCTGGGGGGAGATTGGCGGCCTGATTAAGGGACGAATTCAGATGCAGCAGGGGGGAAAAGTATGGGTTGGTTGACGCAGTTGATGGATCAGGCCAAATCCCTTTACCGGGATATGACCAGCACCCAGCGAATAACCATTTTCGTCATGACTCTTGGCGTGGCCGTGGTTCTCGCCTTTGTCGCCTCGCTCGGTTCTTACTCGCAGGACGCGGGTTCTGTGCCGATCATGCAGGCCGAGGCGGCGGACGTGAACGATATCAAGGACAAACTCGAAACCGGCGGCTTCGGCCCGATCCAGTATTCCGACGGCAAGATCTGGGTTCCTCTCGACAAATCCAAACAGGCGGTCCTCTTCCTTGCCGAGGAGAGCATGCTTCCCAAACAGAACGAGATGGGCTTCGACGAGATGTTCCAGATGTGGGACTTCGTCACCCCCCGCGAGCGGAGCAATAAGCTCGACCTGATCGCCCGCGGCAACATGGTCGCCAGACTCGTCGAGGAGATGAGGCCGATCAAGGC
>JAFGWW010000467.1 GCA_016936955.1 Planctomycetota bacterium
CCATAAGGCGGCGAAGACCAGAGCCACAACCGCCCCCGCCACACCGCCAGACGCGAAACAAATGCCCTGCCCGGCACGCCCCATGGCACGGGCAACCATCTGGGAAAGAAAAACCACCAATGCAGCAAAGCCAACAAAACCGGTCTCGCAAAAGGTCTGGAAAAACCATGAAAAGCTGAAGGGTTCGTTGGAGGTTACATCCCAGTTTTCAGCAACTCCGGTAATCCCCTTCGGTCGCGGGATACCGCCGTAATAATTATTGATCTGCTTCTGGTATTGCCCAAGGCCAACCCCAAGCAGCGGATTCTTCCTTATCATGTTGATATTGGCCGCCCAGCGGAAATACCGCATCGTGTGGGCGCTGCGTTCGTCCCCGGTCTGAGGGTCGATGTATGGACGATAAACCTGAATTGACCGGGCAAGCTCTTTCCCCCGCGCTTCACGTTCTTCTGGGTTGCCAAGCCAGCACAGCCATGCCGCGAGAGCGAGTATGATGACTGGGGCGCTCCGCAAAGATTTTGAATAAACCACCCCGAGGCCAAGAAACAAGGCGACCAGCGGCCCTGCGGCAAGCATGGGATAAACTACAAGAAAAGGTAGGATCAGCCCGGGCAGCAAAAGCCACGGAGGGCCATTAACAATCGAGCTTTCGCCCCGGGCAATCTTTGGTACTGCCCAGCCCGTAATAATGCATACCGCCACGGCCATGAATATGCCGAAGGTGTTTCGGTTGTCGAGAAGTCCGCCAACCATATGGGGGTGGATTTCACCGCTGAACACTTTATCCAGTGGCGTCCGGACAACAGCGATAATTGAGACGATGCATCCGAAGGTGAAAGCCCACATAATTTTGTCGCGCCATTCTTTGCGACTAAGAGCAACCGCAAATATGCACGGAGCGACGACGAGATATTCGATATGCTGGACAAGTGTTTTCAGCACAAGTTTACCCGGCTCGCCCTTGAAGCTTCCGATCTGCGAGATGCTGATTGCCGCAACTGCCACCAGCAGCGCCCCGGGCCATACCGCCTTCAGTAGAGACAAAAGAATGCCGGAAAGATTAGCCCGGTTCTCGCGGTCGAAAAGGATTGCCCCCAGCAGCCAGAGCGTGCACATCAGAATCAGTGGTTCGAATGCAGTAAGGTTGAGATTGCGTTTGGCGATAAAATCGAAAGGCAATGCAATTGCTACCGGGAGCGACGCAACCGTTACGGCAGCGAGCATGAACCACGCCGGAGCAATCCTGATTTCTGAAAGCTTTGCATTCATCTGGTAACGCCTTATGTTATCGATATGCGCTTGCGCAGGATCAAGGTCGGGATAATCAGTAGTATAACCAGAAAAATTCCCGCAAACTCCTCGATCGTCGGGGATACCACATGGAATACCCTGTCAAAGAGCGGAAGCGCGACCGCCCTCGGTGAGCTCAAGCTCGCCACGAATCCGGCGTTAAGTAGGATCAGGCAGGTTATGCCGAGGCCAACCATTCTCCTGACCGGAATATGGCCGCCGTTTTTGATAACCCTTATGCCGCCAGTGACCAGGATCAGCGCGGTGACTATAAAGATGCCCGTAGATACCGGGCGATGGGGCATGAAGTATAAGGCCACGAATGGTACGATTATCATTGCGATTACGCAGAATATTTTGACTATGCTTGCCAGTAGCTCTGATATGGGACTTACGTTAGACTCGGGAGCAACGACAGGGCTTTCTTCGGAAAGTATCGCGCGCATATTACCGGTGCGTTCCACTGAAATTTCCTCGCAGACCGTTTCCACGTCGCTTGGGTATTCCGGAACTTGTTCTTCCTTGATCTTCTCGTCGATCGACGAACCGAAAGCGGGAAGAGGATCCTCAAGGGATGAAAGGCAAGTGACAATCGCTATATAGAGAGTTACTATTATTGGCGGAACATAAAGGATAGGGTTTTCAAGAAGGATGACAATAAATCCGTGGGCCGTCATTCCGAGAATAAGGTTTAGCCCGCGACAGGCTCCCATTGAAATGGGGCCGAGGATTTCGACTTTTTTCAGAACTCCATCATAAAGGAAAATGGCGCATATCAAGGCGCAGGCAACGAGGAAGCTGTTCATCCCCGCGGCCATGGAAAAGAGCAGTCCTGCAAATGTCAGAGTGACGGCGATTAGAAAACCGCCGGTTAAGGTAAGAGCTCCGATTGGTAACGGCCGTTCGGCGCGGTTCTTCTTGTCATCCTCAAAATCAAAGACATCGTTCCACGCCATGCCCGCCATATAAAGGCAGCAACTGGCCAGAATCGCAAAAACGAGGGCGCGCGTATTGCCCTCTCCTGCCCCGGAAAAACGGACAATGAGATAACCGGCCAGAACATCAGCAATGGCGGTGAATACACCCGGAAAGCGAAGAAATAAGAGTAATGGCAAAATAAGCTCCAAGCGGGTAGAATTCGCAGGTTTGGAATTCCGCTACCGCTATAACTGTCACAAAATGAGGCAGAGCCCTCAACTCACAATAAATCCTATAAACATATATATGGCAATTAAGTTTATATAAATGACATACGCCATTCAAGAGCCTACGGGGTTGGGAGTATAATTTGTTTTGTAAATAAAGAGGGGCGCGCCGGTTAAAGCGTGCCCCTGCTGATTACATGTCAGTTGTCGGTAAGGTCTTAGAAGGTGCCGTCGACGCTGAGCTTCTTGCCAGAGACCTCTTTCTTGAAGGTGGAATTCTTGATCTGCTCCTGAAGCTTGGTGTAGAAAAGATCTTCATCAAAGGGCAGATCAACCCAGTTGTCGGTCCAGGTAGAGAGGTGGATAGCGTTACTGATGCTGAGGCCATTGATACCTTCAACACCGGGAGCAAGAAGATCGCTGCCCTTGGTGATCGCGTTGATCCAGTTCTGGCAGACAATAAGGTGCTGTTCGCCGGAGCCTTTTACCGGAATTTCGCACTTCCAGACCTCAGGCGCGCCGAATCCACCGGTATATTCCTTATTGAACTTGCTTACCGGCTGAGTTGTGCGCCAGAAAGTGAGCTGGCCGCTCTCCATAACCATCTTGCCGTTATCACCTGTAACCTCGAGGCGGTTGGTTCCGGGAGCCTCACCGGTAGTGGTGATAAAGAGACCGGTTGCGCCATTTTCATACTCGACGTAAGCGGTTACATCGTCTTCTACCTCGATGTTGTGGTACTTGCCGAATTTGCAGAACGCACGGACGCGGTTCGGCATGCCGCAGATCCACTGCCACAGGTCGAGGTTGTGGGGGCACTGGTTGATGAGTACGCCGCCGCCCTCGCCTTCCCAGGTGGCGCGCCAGCCGCCGGAATCATAGTAGCTCTGGCTTCTGAACCAGTCGGTTACGATCCAGTTTGTGCGCTTTACCTCGCCGAGTTCGCCGGAGGTGACGAGTTCGCGGGCCTTCTGGTGAAGGGGGATGCTGCGCTGGTTGTACATGATGCCGAAGACCTTGCCGCTCTTCTTGGCCGCTTCATTCATCTCGCGGACCTGCTTGGTGTAGACACCAGCCGGTTTTTCGGTAAGGGCATGCATGCCGTTTTCGAAAGCCTTGATGATGAGGGGCGGGTGGTCATAGTGCGGGGTCGCAACCATAACGGCGTCGCAGACCTTCGCGGCGAAGAATGCGTCAGTGCTTTCGTACTTCTTTACTGACTCGGGCAGATTATTTTTCGCCCATTCCAGCTTCTGCGGATCGAAATCGCAGACAGCAGTTAACTCGGCATTCGGGACTTTGCCCTCGGCAAGATACTTGGCGTGGTGAGTGCCCATATTGCCGATGCCGATAATGCCAACTTTGACTTTGTCCATGACATTCTCTCTTCGTACAAAATGACAGTGAAATATACCAGATTCACAATAAACAAAAGGACTTACATGAGAGTATCCCCCATATCATCTTTTTCAAGCTAAAATGGCTTCATTCTCCTGCAAGAACTCAAAGTTGGGCGAAAGCATTAATAATTACCATTATTATGCATGAATATGCGCAGAAAAAACCTATAAAACAATAGGGAGTGGTTAATTATTTTAGAGGTGCCCACGTTGGCATGCGGTTTTTTAGTACTTAAGTTGGCATAAATACGACTGATCAACCATTTCGCATAATTGGTTCAGGCTTTGACCACGAAGAGGAAATTAAAAGCACTGCAAGGATCCATAATGCAAATTACGTATATTTTATTATATTCTTGGGCAAGTCACTTGATTAGCTGGCTTATTCGATTAAACTATAGTACAACCTTGATCTGGGCGATATAATGTATAGTCTAATTATTCTTGAAGTGAATCACGCTTCACGATTCGCATTATGATAACAGGTAAGGATTAGTTAAATATGTTCGAATCCATTTCCTCAAATATCAGCAAAACCAGGCTCGTGCTGTTTTGGCTGGCATTTTTTTGCATCAGCGGCTCTTTTGCCAAAGCCGCTGGCTGGGTTTCGCCTGATGGATATATAGATCCCACTGGCAAGTGGCGCAACGAGACCAGCGCTTACGACGGCAGCAGCACCACATATGCTGAAGACAGAAGCAACCGCACCGGTTACGGACAGTGGATTTATCTCACCCTCAGTCAGGCTATAGACTGCGGGCGCATAAGAATAAACGCCGACTACATAAGCACTGACGTCCGCGCGTGCGATATAGACGTACTTGTGGACGGGGTCTGGGTTAATGTTCATGAAGGTGCAATCGCCAATGCCGACTGGGAAGAGATAACCTTCACCGCAGGCAGCGTAACCCAGGCCAGAATCAGATATAATTACAGAAGCAGAATGATCTACTGGATCTACGAATTCGAGTTTTATGAAAACCCGCCTGCTGTTCTGGCTCCGACCTGCTCTACGGAAGCTGCAACCAGCATAGAAGAGACTTCCGCCACTATTCATGGTGCCATCACCAGCGACGGTGGCGAGCCTTGCCAGATGCGTTTTCAATATGGTACCTCAACAAACTACGAATATTCAACCGCATGGTCAGGAAGCAGCATAACTGGGGCGTCGGCCAACAGCGTGCTGACCGGACTTACCAACGGCGTGACTTATCATTATCGCGTTCAGGCTATGAACAGCGCCGGTATCGGCAGCGGTTCCGACATGACTTTTACCACCGGAATGCCGGGAACCGGTTGGGTATCCCCCACCGGCACCAGTGACCCCTACAGTGAGTGGGAGGATTACGTATCCGCCTACGATGATGGCATAACAACATGCGCAAGGTCTTATCACGACATCGGGGACGCCCGCTGGGGTAATTTCTTTTACCTCACTCACGATACCATGGTCTGCGACGGAGTTCGCATCTTTGCCAGGGGTCCTTCGGATTCACAGTATTATGTTCAAGAAGTCGATATCGATGTCCTTCGCGACGGGGTGTGGACAGACGTAATTGAGGGATCCTTTACCGACATGGCCTGGAATGAGTACTACTTCGCGGTTGGTGATGTTTCGCAGGCACGCGTGCGCTTCCGGACCAACTCCACACAGGCAGGCCTTTACCGCGAACTTTATGAGTTTGACTTCCACCGTATTGCGACAGTCAATATTTCAGGCGCTCATGATGGGACTACGCCCGTCTCGATTGCGATTAACGGAGCCATGAAGGGAACTTATACAGGCCCCTCCCCTTATTCATTCTCGGTGAATGTGGGAACTGGCGACCGCGTTCTGGTATATTATAATAATAACACAACCGGTAATGACGGGGCGATTGTCACCACCACTGACGGCTCTGATATGACCGGCCTTGACCTTGTCAAAAACCGGCTTATCGTCAGAAGCGACAACGGCGGCTCCATAACCAACACTGACCTTGCCGATGCCGGCATAATCGACACAGATCTGCCGTATACTTACAGTGGCAGCGATATCACCACCCGAACCGGCATGGCTCTGGAAATTGCAAGCGGACAAAGCTACGATACCCAAGGCAACAGCTTGACAATTTACTCCGATTTAACATGCAATGGAACATTCACTGCGGGAAGCGGAACCCTTACTGCCGCCGGCACCACCGCCATCTCCGGCACAAGCGAACTGACGCTGAACAACCTGACCATAAGCGGTTCCCTTACCGCTCCTGCTTCTAACCTGAACATCAATGGCGCCCTTGTCAACAACGGGACATTTACTCATAGCTCAGGCTCCGTAACTTTCGGGGCTGGCGCATCTGTTTCCGGAACCTCCACGACCACCCTCAACAACATTACCCTGAACGGCTCATTCACTGCGCCTTCCGGAACCATGAATATTGCAGGTAACCTCGTCTGCAATGGCAGCCTTAACGGTAATTCTGGCACTATCGCCTTTACCGGAACGACAGTGATTTCAGGGTCAACCGCGCCTGCATTCAACAGCGTCAGCATTACCGGCTCCCTCACCGCTCCAGCAACCACGATGAGCGTATCGGGCAACTGGACCAAGACAGGTACCTTTGTTAACAATTCCGGCACTGTCGAATTTACTGGCACCGGCACAAGCGTCATTACAGGCAACACCGTATTTAATAATCTCAGTTGCGAAGCTGCGGGCAAGCGAATCAATTTTACGACAGGCTCTACGCAAACTGTAAACGGTGCATTGACCTTCAGCGGCTCCTCCGGCAGCCTGATTACTCTCCGCTCCACCACCGGCGGTATATGGTATCTCAGCCTGCCGAATTCAGCGCAGTCTGTAACTTATGTAGACGTCGCATATTCCACTGCCCTGACCAACAGCGTAACGGTTTCAGGCGGAGTCAACAGCGGTAATAATACAAACTGGATATTCAACAGCAGCCGCTATTGGGTTGGCAGAAGTGGAAACTGGTCTGATACCGCTCATTGGTCTCTCAGCAGTGGCGGCGCGGGCGGGGCTTCGGTTCCGACAAGCGCAAACATGGCGATATTTAATTCCGCATCACGGACCGGCACCTGCACAATCAACCAGACCGTTAATGTTGCTGGCTTGCTGATGGACACTGGCAACACAATGACAATTGCCCAAGGCGCTAACGTCATCAATATCGGCCTTGGTGGATACACCCAGAAAGGCGGCACCTTCACCGGCAGCACCGGCGCCATTGACAACAATGGATCTTTTGCGCTCTCCAGTGGAGCATTTACCTCCACCAGCGCCTCCATGCTTTTGAACGGTAGCTTTAATCATACGGGCGGCACCTTTACTCATAATTCCGGTGTTATCGATTTTGACGGAACCTGCACTATCCCGGGAAGTCAGGCAACGGTATTCGGCGGCATCACTGTCAGCGGTTCTCTGACCTCCCCTGCTGCTCTTTATGTCAGCCGCGATTTCATCAACAACGGCACCTTCAGTTCCGGCACAGGAACGGTGTACTTTACAGGTGCTTCAGCCATATCCGGCACCTCAACCACCCGCTTCAATAATATTTCAATCAGCGGAACCCTTACCGCGCCGTCATCAACCCTTGAGCTAAACGGCGACTTCGATAATTCCGGCACCTTTAACCACAACTCCGGCACCATTGATTTTGTCGGCACCAGCCTGGTTAAAGGCAGCGCGACCACAACATTCAACAATATCATAATAAGCTCTACCCTCTATGCTCACGCCACCCAGATGAATGTTGCTGGCAATTTCACAAACAATGGTACATTCTCCCATAATGGCGCCCTGATAACCTTCAACGGGAACTCAACTGTCGCTGGTTCCGCCCTTACCAATTTGAATAATGTAACCATAAGCGGCAACCTTACCGCCCACAGTGGTTCAATGCGTATTGCCGGAAATATCGTCAATAACGGCACGTTCAACAGCAATGCCGGCACCATAAACTTCAACGGTTCCACTGCAATATCCGGCACCAGCTCCACCAGCCTTGCCAATGTGACCATCTGGGGTACCCTTACCGCCCCGAGCGGGACGCTTGGGCTTACACAGAACTGGGAAAATGACGGAACCTTCGCCAATAACAGCGGCACCGTACTTATTAATGGTGGCACCACCCAGTATCTTGCCGGCGTACACACAACAGACTTCAACAACCTAGCCGTATCCTCCTCCACGACGGCGCTCTCGTCCGGAACCATAAATATAGCAAACACGATATCCGTGGAGGGCGGCTCAACTCTCGGAGTTGCAGAGGGTGGGATTCTTGCTGTCGGTGCAACTAACACCGTCAACGGCAACCTGACGGTTTATGGTGGAGGCAACCTGCAGGTTGCAGGCGGCAAGACCCTTACCTCCGGTTCTGCTGGAACCTTTACCGCTCAGGCCGGAGCCATAATTTCAAGCTCGAATGCTACTGACTACAACCTCGTGCTTGCAGGCGCAACGGCAATCAGCGGTACATCTTCCAGCGCCGTTCTTTTCTCTGGTGCCCATGTTGATCTCGCCTCTTCAGGCGGCAATAGTGTTAACGCATCAAACTTCAGGATGAATGACATCTCAGTAGGCGGGACCTACCTTACAATCAGCGGTTCTGACTGGGGCTACTATACTATCGAAGGCGCCGGATTTGAGATTGTCGGCGGGAACGAGGTTACAGTAAGGATTACAAACAGCGGCACCGTAACCATGAATAATTATATCGCTGAAATCGGTTACCTTTACGGCGATGACACTGACGAAGATAGCGGGACGAACGGCGCGTCCGGTATCGTGACCTGGGCTTCCACCCCTGTCATGCTGAAAAACTTTGAAGCCTTCCCCTCAGAAGAAGGAGTGGTGGTAGAATGGCGGACCATGACCGAGCAGGACAATGCCGGCTTCCGCATACTTCGCAGGGCTGTAAAGGATAAGAAGAATGTAGATCGTAAGCCTGACGGCGATTTCTATAGCACATGGACGGTTCTGAACGGGGTATTGATTGATGGCGCGAACGGGTCAACCTTTGCGCAGAATTATAGCTATACAGACAAGACTGCGGTTAAGAATGAGTCTTATCAATATGCAATCATAGACGTCGACCTGGCAGGCAACCCCCACTGCAGGCACCTGCCCGCCAGCGTAACAAATACAATAGGCTCAAAATATGATATAACCTTGCGCCCCGTAACAAAGGCTGAATCGCTTCAGCTTGCCGGGAAACTCACGGGGACGTTGAACCCCACGTCCGCCCTCGGCTCATGGATGGCAAATGCATTCAGCAACATTATCAGCAAGAAGGACAGCCCTTCTAAAGGAAAGAAAGAGTCGATCCTTGAAGCTATCGCCAATTCGATACTCGGCAACAACAGGACTGACAAAACAGCCATCAGGCGCTCAGTAAAGAATAAATCGATTGATCTCATTCTGGCGGCGCTTCCAATTCCGCTCGAGCGCACGAATAAAAAGTCTGAGCAGAATGATAGTGGTAATGAGAATAAAACCCGTGATGACGGTGCAGCCACAACGCCGGTCGACCCCAACCACTACAGGGAGTCGATGGAGCGTTACTGGAACAAGCGGAAAGTTGAAAAGTTTACTGACGCATTTGCCCGTATTGAGACCAAGACGGAGGGTCTATATAAAATCGGTCCCGCCAAGCTCAAGGAATTGGGCTTTGATCTTTCCAAACGCTTCGCCCTTTACAATCGAGACGTAAAAGTCCCGTGTTGGCGGATTGCAGCGGATAACGAAGACGGGTTTGTTCTCGCTTTCTATGCGCCGGAGTATAGGACTTTCTATTCCACGACCAATGTCTTCTGGTTGCGCCAACTCAAGAAAGGCGCGATGGCAATTCAGCCCGCTTCGCTTGCAGTTGCCGAGAGCCCTGCACTGTCGGAGCATGTCTCTTCCGTCAGGTATGAAGACAACCTCTTCCTTGCGCTTCAGCTTGTTAATTCGAGCAGCGACGAGGATCATTGGTTCTGCTCGCAGCGTCTTCGCAATAAACGAACCGTAACCTTCCCGCTGAACCTGAGCGAGGTTGTCGCTGACAAGGCCGGAAAGCTACAGATCATGGCGCGCAGCCAGATCCAGTCTACACCCAGCACGTGGTTCACCATCAATATAAACGGCGTGAAAATCGGCGAGGCTTCATGGGATGGCGCCAGGAAGTATCTGGTGGAAACCGAGATACCGGCCGGTGTCCTTGTCGACGGAACCAACTATGTCAGCCTTACCAGCCTCAACAAAGTCCCGGGAGTTGAATACACCCTCTTTGACTGGGTCAATATTGATTACACCCGGAACGCCGTTGCGATCAATGATGCAATAAAATATGCGCATGCCGGCGAAACATCCAAGGCTGCTTGTGAAGGATTCATGTCCCCAGAATTACTGGCTGTCGACATTACTGATCAGTATGCCGGCAAATTTATCCAGACCAGCGCCAAGACTGATGATGGGGAATATACTGCAAGCTTTGACGCGGCCGATGGCCATACCGTGTTCGTCTCGACGGTTGATAATCTTCTGGAGCCTGACTATATCGAAAAATCCAGCGCTCCCCGTGATCTCAGCCTGCTGCGCTGCCAATATCTGATTATTTACGCAGACGTGCTTGAGGAGGGTGCCCTCGCCTTCGCTGAGTATCACAAACAACAGAGTCGTCAGGTCGAATGCCTCTCCCTTTCCGAGGCGCTTGATATAGGTTACGGCGGC
Source organism: Planctomycetota bacterium (assembly GCA_016936955.1). Taxonomy (GTDB): domain Bacteria; phylum Planctomycetota; class SZUA-567; order SZUA-567; family SZUA-567; genus JAFGWW01. Next base: position 10,548 of record JAFGWW010000467.1, read on the forward strand.
ATATATGATCCGCAGGCAATTGAGAAAGTCATAAAGGCCGCGCAACCGGAATATGTCCTACTTGTCGGTGAGATGACATATGATTACCACGCCAATTTCGTTGATGACGTGGCTTACTCTATCCCTGCTCCCTTCACCGTATCCCACGATTTCCTGTGTGTAACGGATTACGGTTATACAACAGCCGTCGATGGGACAATGCCAACCGTCGCTGTTGGGCGCATTCCCGCACGCTCGTCGGAAGAGGTCATTACTGTTCTTGATAAGGTAAAAGCGCGCGATGTCCGTGCTGATGGCACTGTCGACCTTGTTCTCGCTGCGGACGATAACTCCATAGAATTTAAGCGGGCATGCGAATCCGCTTCCGCTTTCGCCAAAGGCAACATCGTAAAGTCATATATCTCGGATGCGGGAATTGCTTCCGCCAAACTTTCCCTTCTGGAAGGCTGGAACGCGTCGCCCAGAGCAGTCTTCTTTGCTGGCCATGGAAGCAGTTTTGACTGGACGGCGGATGGGCTCTTCGGCAGGAGCGACATCAGCACCCTCATTAATGACGAAGCTCCTCCTGTGGTTATCCAGCTTGACTGCCTTGGCAGTTCCGCCCACCTCTGGGATGCCAGCGGACAGGGATGCCTAGCCGAGAATCTTATCTTCGCCGCAGGCAAGGGAGCCTCTTCTGTTATCGGGTCGGCCTCGTTTACATCTCCCAAGGGGCAGGCCATACTCGGCACAAAAACCATTGAATATATGAAGGAAGACGGGGCGACTGTCGGTCAGTCCTTCCTCAAGGCGCAGAAGGATCTCGCCGAAAATGGCTCTTATCCCGAGGTGCTTGATACCTTCCTGCTTATCGGAGACCCCGCCTCCAGGTAAATTATGCGTCTGGAGGCTGGACACGACCTCCTCAAATATAGTATCATGGAGATTGAGGAGATACCGTGGAAGACATATATTACATGCGAAGCGAGACCACCGCCAGCCGGCTTGTCTTGGGCGAGATGGTAATTGTTTCGCTTCCTGATGGCGAGATGACAGTACTTAACGAAAGTGCCAGTGCTGTCTGGGCGTTCCTGAATGGCGACAAGACCCTAGTGGAGGTTGAGCAGGCTTTACAGAGCAGATACGATCTACAGATTCAGCCGTCCCTTTCATCCCTTATAGCGTCATTTCTCGAAAGCAATCTTGTTCTTGCCGGTTCTTCTCCTTTCAAGTCAGATAGGCTTTGCCCGGATGCCCCGGCGGCTACTTCTTATGAAGAGCCTATGATCATGGCGAAAGAGTTACTTGAGACCCTGGCCGGTGGTTGCCCTTCCGCATTTGACGGCCAACCGTGGACTGGCGACTGTCGTTCTGATTACATGACCTGCGATGTCATAACCGGCGCAGGCTGATCTGAAATGCCCAGCGATTCAAAAAACAGCGCCTCTCACCTCATCAAAGCCAAAGCTGAGAAGTTCTGCATTCCAGTTCACGCACAGATTGAGCTTACCCATCGCTGCAACCTTTCATGCAAACATTGCTATCTGACACCAATGAAACCGGTTGCGACGGATGAGCTTTCTCTCTCTGAAATAACTAATATATTTGACCAGCTAGCAGCAATGGGAACCATATTCCTCACCCTTACCGGTGGGGAAATAATGCTGCGGGAAGATATCATTGATATAATTAGTGCGGCAAACAAAAGAAATTTTGTCGTCACTCTACTCACCAACGGAACCCTTATTGATCATCAAAAAGCACAAAAAATTTTCGCACTCAACCCGTTGCAGGTTCACATCTCACTGCTTGGCACGGAAGCTGTTCACGATTCGATTACCGGCTCAAACGGATCATTTGCTAAAGCAATCGAGGCGATGGACGCCTTCCGAGCTTTCGGGGTAAAGGTTGTATGTAAATCGGTTGTGACCTCACCAGCATTAACCGTAGTCTCCCAAATGCGGGATATCGCAAAAGCCCACGCCGATTCGACACGCATGACGCTTGAGGTGCTTCCCTTTGTAAATGGCGATTCCAATACAGACGAGTTGTCAGTTCGAGAATGCGATTTTGCGTGTCTTCCTGAACCTGGTAAAGGTTATGACTTGTCCCCCTCCGCGCCTGAGCCTGATGATCCCCCCTGCTCTGCCGGACGCAGCCTTATGGCCATCTCTCCCTATGGCGAGGTGATGCCATGCATAAGCTTCAGGATGGTTATCGGGAATTCACGGGAAAAGAGCCTGCGGGAAATATGGGCAAGCAGCTGTCTTGATAAATTGCGGGCGATGCGGAACCGGGATGTAGTTGGCTGTAATGGTTGTGAAGACGCAGCTTATTGCAATTTTTGCCCGGGCCTTGCGTACAACAAAGACGGAAATTTCTTTGGGCCGGTCGATGAAATATGTGCCCGCGCGAGAAGATCCAAAGTGCTTTGGCAAGCCATGTATGCCAAGGATTAGAAATACTAGGCTCCGGGCGGGAGATCACTCTGCTCTTCGGGTATAATTTTTATCATCTCACTCACCTTGCATCCCTGCCGGAGTTTCTCCTCATTCCTGCGTCGCCGAATGCGTCGTTTCAACAGAACATAAGCAATCATGACTGCGGAAAAAACAAAACCGATGGCAATCGGAAGGCCGACTCTGAAATCAAAGGTTCTCTCATCTCTTAGATTATCATTGCTCTTTAGTTTCAGCTTGTTCGAGACATTGTCCTTGGTCGCATCAATTTCGCCTTCACTCAACTTCCAGTTGCGCTCGACATAATCCGCAACTTCACTGTCGGTATAGCCGAATTTGTTTTTTATCCTCTCGGTATACTGTTTTTCTTCTAAGGTCAGACGCTGGTTTTCACGAAGTTTATCAATAATCTCCGGCCTCCTCGACGACGTTTCCTCACCCGCCAGAAGCACTGACGCTTGAAAAGCAAAAGCCAGAAGAATGGTTGGAATGATTATGGCGTATTTCATCATTGATAGCTCATGGCAAGTTTTGACGAAGCGGCACGATCCAGAACATAAATAATCTCACCATTTTCCGGGCAGACCAAAGACGCAGGGATTGGCTCCTCGCCACAAGCAGGCTCGATCAGCCTCCTTACCATTTCCGCCTTTTCCTCACCACAAATGGTAAAGACAACCATGCGTGCCCGGTTTAGGCAAGGCAAAGTCATGGTAATACGTTTCTCGCCAGTTTCCGGTTGCTCTGTGGCGACAACCCACTTTATTTTTTCGTCAAGGGCGGAAGAGCCGGGGAAGAGGCTTGCCGTATGGCCATCGGTCCCCATCCCGAGAAGGATCAGGTCAAAACGCTCCCATTCGTCAGGATCAGGCTTCAACTGATGTGAGGATCCTTCAGGTTCCAGCACAGACTGGATTCTGAACTGCATCTCCCATATGGAGGCGAATGTGTGGTGGATTGTCGATTCGTAATCACTTGCCGCCTCGGCCGGGTCTTGGGCTTCCCCATGAATCCGGTGAACCTGTTCGCTCGGGAAGGAAAGTGGGTTCAGTAACTCGTCCCTGGCTAGCCTAAAGTTGCTTCTCTCGCTATCAGGAGACACACACCGTTCGTCACCGAAAAGAATATGGGAATACAGAAATTCTGGACCATAGGCTTCAACATCCTCGGCATCCAAATCATCCTGCCGGGCTTTTAAAAGCTCTGCATGCTCGGCCACAAGCTGGTGGTAGATATACTTCGGTGTCGAGCCTCCGGCGAGGGCCAGAGTCATCATACGCCTTACTCCGCAAGTAAGGGATGCCGGCTTGTGATCGCTCCCAATAGAGAGAATAATCTCGCTGACCGCTTTTGAGACCATGGAGATATCTTCGCAAATCATGACGCGCTTATTCAATATATACTCCCGTTCTCTGCTGACAGTTTTGCCTTGACTTAGCCGCCTATTAATCGTACCAAATATAAATCATAAATCAAATCCTGAGACTTAATTTGAGCAAGATATGCTGCAAAAATCGGCGCGTATAATCCGTCCGTTCCGTAAAGCATCTGCAGATGATTATGCAGCCTTCGCCGCATTGTGGAACTCAACAGCCTTTGCGACACATGGTTTTTTTCCGATAAGCGAGGATATTTTCAAAGCCTCAATTGTCAAGCAGGTACGATTCCGTGAAGACAGATTACTTCTGGCTCTTGACGAGGACAAGCCGATCGGCTTTGTGCATTTTGATATTATCGACGAACCTTATTATCCCTTAGCGGGAGTTATTGAAGCTATTGGCGTGGTTCCCGAATACCGCAACTGCGGGGTGGGCTCTAAGCTGATTGAACTTGCGCTAAAAGGAATCGAAGCTTATAAGACCGATTTTGTTGAAGGCTATGGAGCTTGGCCATTCACACCTTTTTACAGCACATTTATCGATGGCTCTGAACGATCTGGGGTTTTCCTTGCCAACAGCCCCCTCCTTGCTCTTTTCAAAAAATACGGATTTGGGGAAGCCCGCAAGAGCTATGTAATGCAACTCAAAATAGAAGGCACCGTTAATGCGCTGCCTTTACCGTTCGGATATAAAGTCGAGGAATATCCCCGGCAGAAAAACTCCACCTGGCTTGATTATGTTTTCCGAGAGTGGAAACTTATAAACCATGTAGTTACCGACCATAAGGGTGAGATCTTGACCCGCGCGATCTACGGGCGAATGGATGGTTACAGCAACTATTCAGGCAGAGAGTGTTATGCCCTTTTCGGTGTTAACACACCGGACTCTAACCGTCGCAAGGGTCTTGCTTATGCAAACCTCAGCAACACCATTCAGCGTATCAGTGAGCTTGGAGGCGAGGAAGTGGAGCTTCACGTTTACGCCGATAATATGCCAGCCGTAGGGTTATACTCGAAGCTCGGATTCAAGATCGTCGACACCACAGTTTCAATGCGCCGCCCTACTTAGCCGCAGGATGCTCATCGGCCTCAGCTTCAACCGCAGCCGCTGGACCTGTATTTGAAGCGGCCTGCGTAGCATCAATCTGCTCCATTACTTTCGTAAGCTCCTCCGTACGCCCCAAAGCTTTCAGGCATTCAGCCTTCAGTTTGAGAATTTTCAGTCTATCTCCAACGCCAATCTGTTCATCAGATGCCATTGATTCGATCATTTTAAGAGCTGCGAGGTAATCCCTCTTCTGGACAAGATCCTCTACGGAAGGCAATCCAGTCTTGGCGGCAGCGTCGCTTATGGCAAGTAAGTTGACCGTTCTCTGGGCTTCGCCAGGAAGAGTTTTTGATAAACGCTCTCGCCTCTCTTCGCCAACTCTCTTACTCAATTCGGCGTTGTGATCGCCATCAACGTCTTGCTGCCTTACGGTTATTGCATCGGCCTTTTCATCTTTAGCCTGTTCAGCCGACACACCTGTTATTTCTTCAGGCTTGTCTTCTTCAATTGCCTCGTCCGCGGCCTTTTCGACTATTTCACCAACTGTGATTGAGCTTTTCTTCTCCATTTTTTGCGCGGCAAACTGTTGGTTCAAAACCTCACCATTATCAATTTCTTTCATGCGGTCAGTTCTAGGTTGAGCCGCTGTAGTTGACGGTGCAGGCAAAGCCTTTGCCGGAGCATTGAGTTTCAACTCTTCTTTTGCAGCCATCTCGATTGGCGCTTGTGGTTCTTGTGCTTTAAGCTTTGCTTTTGCCGCTTTGGGTAAATCTGATGGCAATGCCCCCTCGCCTTTATCCGATCGCGAAAGAGCGCGCTTTTTAGTCTCACCCTCACTATGCTCTATTTCCGTTGTATCAAGGATATCCATGGCTGATTCCGGCATTACTGCCTGCGCTGCCTCTTCCAGCTCGGAGGTACTTTCGTCAGCAAAGCTATCTCTCTTATCTGCTGAAACCTTGGCCATATTGGTTGAAACAGATTTTTGCATTTCGCGGTGGGCTTCATCCTTATCGGGAAGCATAACCATGATAGTAGCCACTACCATGAAAATCGCGGCAACGCTTACAGCGGGGTGGAAAATATAGTCTCTAAGGTGGAAAATCTTGGGTTCGGCTTCCCCGCCCGGTTCACTCTCTTTCTTTATCTGGGATAGAGCAGCGCTGGCCGCATTTACCGGATAGGGCATGTTCATGTTTTCCCGGTATACAGAACTCACCCCTTTCATCTCTTCATATTCATTGCGCAACGCTTCGTCTGTCTTGAGAAGCGTCTCAAGCTCAACGACCTTTTCCGGTTCGAGCTCACCGTAAAGGTAATCCAGAAGAAGTTTTTGAGCCTCTTTGATTTCCATCATTGCGCTCCGGTAAGGCCATAAAGCCTTGCTTCGGCTCCAAGCGCCGCCTGAAGTTTCTGCAAGGCATAGCGCATTCTGCTTTTGGCGGTTTCTTTCCCGCAGCCGATAAGCTGACCTATCTCATCAAAGGTCAAACCACCATTTTCTTTCAGCAGAAAAACCTCTTTCTGCTCGTCGGGGAGAGTCTCGACAGCCGAGTTAATTCTGGCTCCAAGCTCTTCTCTGGTTATTGCGTCAGACGGGTCAGGCGTGCCGGAAGGGATATTATCCATCGGTGACGCGCTCCCCTCTTCTTCTGCCGGTATTGCACCGGTAGTACGATCCCGCTTTCTTTTCCGCAATTGATCCAGACATGCGTTCCGTGCAATCCTGTACGACCAGGTTGCGAAAGAAGCCCTTCCGTCAAAACCGGAAGCATTTCTGGCTATTTTTACCAGAACTATCTGGAATACATCCTCCGCAGTGTGCCGATCCGAAAGAAAACGGCATATAAACCCGTAAAGCTGTCCGCCAATAAGGTCAACGAGCTCAGAAAATGCGCTCTCATCGCCTGCGGCAAACCTTGCCAACATACCTTCGGCGCTTTCGCGTCCGGGCTCGCTAGCTTGGCTTTCATGTTTGCTTCCGGTCACACGCATATTCTTTCCGCTTCTCTGTGTGGCCACTTATAAAGACGGCCAGAGATTAGTTACGGGGTTAAACTTTTATGGTAACTCTATGAATTCGATAAAACAAACCGACAGATACTAATTATTTTACATATTACTGTGGTGGAATTAAACCATAATTTGGGAGGTATCGGAAGCGAGAAAATGCCGGTTACAAGTGCCAGCAATAAAGCCTTTAAAGAAATCATGCCCCGTCACGCAGAACGGGGCATGCCTTTAATTAACACCACAACACTTGTATTACTATTTTCAACGCGCTTTTACAGCAATATGATACTCAAAACCCAAACGCCTACTGCAGCTGCGGCTCCTTCTACAAGGGTACCAATTGTTTGCAACTTGTAGCCCTGTTTTACACTCATTCCGGAGAACTGCGTGACTACCCAGAAATAGCTGTCGTTCGCGTGGGACACGACCATTGCCCCAGCGCCGATTGCTATAACAGTCAAGGCTCTCGCAGTTTCCGAATCCAGTCCCAGTGGGGCAAGAAGGGGTGCCACAATTCCTGCTGTCGTGATAATGGACACAGTGCTAGATCCCTGCGCGGTTTTAATCCCTGCGGCAATCAGGAATGGCAGCCAAATCCCCAGATGAGAGTCTTTAAGCATATCGCCCACTGTCGCGGCGATTCCCGAATTCTGCAGTACTTTACCAAAAGCTCCACCACTACCGGTAATGATAATGATAGTCGCGGCCGACAAGACAGCCTCACCTATCCAGCCCTCGCCGGAGAGGAGTTTGCATTCCAACTTCCTCGGCAGGAAGAGACTGAATATTACGCCTATCATCAACGCCACGACCGGTTGACCGAAGAATATAAGCCAGTTAACGGCCGCGCCTTCACCAAAGGGCTTGCTGGGGTATTTAGCGATTGATTGCAGCACAATGAGCACAATCGGGAGAATTATGGGGACAATTGCCTTGAATGCTCCGGGACGCTCGCCAGCGGGAAGCGCGGCTGTCTCCACAGTCTCTTCGTCAAACGGCAGATGGACTTTAGATGCAACCTTTATGGCGAACAACCATCCTGCAATCAAAGCGACAATGCTTACAATCATTCCCCACAAAATTACCCTGCCAAGATCAGCTTCAAGAATACCCGCTGCCGCAATTGGCCCAGGGGTGGGAGGAACCATGGTGTGGGTAGCGTACAAGCCCAGACTAAGGGCAATTGCACCTGCTGCGAGAGATACTTTGGCTTTTCGGGAAAGGGCTTTGTTCAGCGGGGAAAGAAGCACGAACCCGGAGTCGCAGAATACAGGCATTGATACGATATAGCCGATTATGCCCATGGCCAGAGGAACATTTTTCTCGCCAGTCAACTTGAGCGTGCTTTCAGCCAGACTCTGGGCTCCACCGGATTTTTCCAGGAATACCCCGATAATCGTTCCAGCCAGAATAACGATCCCTATATATCCGATTGTACCGCCAAAGCCGTCATTAATAGACTTGACGACCTTCATCGGATCCATACCGGAAATCAGGCCAAAGCCAAATGCAGCGATCAACAAGGCCAGAAATGGATGTAGTTTGAATTTTGCTGTTACGACAACGATGAAAATAATGGAGGCGATTAATAAGATTAACTGAGACATCGCTTTTTCCTCCTTTTATAACAGCAGAGATAATAACCTGTTATAAATAGGAGGGCTTCTGTCGTGGAGAAATGGCCAGATAAAAGGAATGTATATTATAGTCATGCAATAACCCCTCTTTTAAGGGATGTTCATCTACATACAACTCTTTCACTATTAAGTATACACAACAAATCAGCCTGGAACAAAATTGTACATAAAATTTTATCCAAGCAATTTTGAGCCTCCGGATGGAGCTTGCATGAATCGTCAAGGATAATTCAGGGGTGAATACAGAGATTAGCGGGATTAGTTCTTTTTGCGCAAGACAACCCTTACGCCGACCATGGCGTTGGTGCGTGGTGTGGCGGGGTTTCCGCTCAGGCGCATTGCGCTCCGGCACTGATGGGGGTAAATGCCCCAATAACCACCACGTATGACGCGAAATTCTGACTTGCCCTTTGTCGAGTTAAGCGGATTTTCGATGAATTTAACTAGCTTCCGGTAGTCGTCCTGAGTAAGGTTGCTTTTTCCCACAAGTTGCTCAATCGCCGCCTCGCGCTCGGCATCGGTGTCTTTCTGATAGTAGTTTTCGTTGTACCAGTCTTTGCACCATTCAGCCACATTACCATGCATGTCGTAAAGCCCCCATGAGTTGGGCTTGAGGAGTCCCGTTGCTTTGGGCCCTCCGTCGCTGTTTCTTTTACCCCAGCCAAAGCTCGCAAACTTTGATTCATCATCACCATATGAGAATACGGTGTCGGAACCTGAACGGCAGGCATACTCCCATTCCGCTTCTGTTGGTACGTCAAAGACCCATCCTTCAGGGGCGAATTTCTGCATGGCTGGGAGAAGCTTTTCAACTACGTCCTGATATGAAATAGACTCGACTGGATACCTTCCCGTTATGCTGCGGTTTTTGCTTTTGCTTGGTTGATAACCAGCTACGCTTTCCCATTGCTTGCGGGTGACTTCATAGGCACCCATATAAAATGCATCCGTAATTTTAACATCGTGCAATGGCTCGTCTTCAAGGTGCCCTTTTTCCTCGGGACGGCTTCCCATCGTGAAGAAACCGGGCGGAATAAGCATCATCTTGATAGTTGTTTCATCATTTGCGAGTTTTATAACTTGCTCAATCGGTATTCCCAGGTTTCTGGAGGTAAATTCCTGCTGCTCTTTCGCTTTTTCGGGGGTGAGAGCCCAACGCGAGGTGTCGCGAAGTTTTCTGTCACGGGCCTCGATAAAGCGTCTTGCGATGGCCGCCCGTTCCGCTATAGCCAGACTTTCTTTGGCGCGTGCAGCTTCATCATTAGCTCTCTTCGATTCCTTTTCCGCCAGAGCCTTTTGCTCAATTGCCTTCTTTGCTTCATCGTTAGCGCGCTGGGATTCCTTTTCCGCCAGAACTTTCTGCTTTTCGGCGGCGATAGCAGCTTCTCTAGCAATATTCATCTGCTTGTAAATAACGGTCAGTGAGACAGTAATACCGAGAACGAAAAGAATGGCGGCTGCGATACCACCGAACTTCGCCATTCGCAGTTGGCGCTGCCTCTTATCCCTTTCAATTCTTGCCTCAACAACCTTATTGCGCAGCTCTCTGAACTCGGTCGTTTTCTCAACAAGCTGTGACTCAGCAAGGTCAAGGTCATCTTTCGTAAAAGCGCACTGAGCATAGGAAAGACGGGCTTTAGTCAACCCTTGTGCAGCCTGGGCGTTATTTCCCCATAGGTTCAGGGCTTCCTGAAAACCAAATACCGATTTACTGAAATCTTCATATTTATTCGATTCTGCGGCTGCCTCCAGATCCCGGTAGGCGCGTTCAGCAAGGGAGTTACTCTCAAAATGCGATTTGTACTGGCTAATCGCATCTTGGAGATCCTTTACCGTCTGGTACCGCTCGCTGACGTCAAAGGCCATCGCTTTTTCTGCGATCTCGATAAGCTCGCCTTTTTCGCTAGTTTCACGTATCACATTGAGCGCGGCATTTTCAAGACACTTTAGAACTGTTTCGCCGGTATGGGGAGGATAACCTGCAACGATCTCGAAGAGCATGGCTCCAAGGAGATAAATATCGGATTGCCTACCGATACGTCCCCCGTCGCCGACAGCCATTTCTGGCGACATATATGCGGGTGTGCCGCACACAGATGTTTTCTTGGTAAGAAGCGCGGCTTTGGCTCCGGCCTTGACGGCGGCGGCAAGGCCCCAGTCCATGACAAGGACTTCGTTATATCCGCCAAGCATGACATTCTCAGGTTTCAGGTCTCGGTGGATCACGCCGCGGTCATGCGCAAAGGCTATCGCATTACAGACGTCGTCAAGGATATCAAGGTTTTTGGAGAGAGGCAGATCCTTAATAACCTCGCACCAAGGCTGACCCTTAACATGCTTCATCGAGTAAAAGAGCGAACCGTCGCCCTTATCGCCAAGGTCATGGATAGGAACGATATTCGGGTGGTCGAGGTCGCCGGTTACCGCAGCCTCGAAGAGGAATTTATCGCGGACGGCAGCATCGGCGGCAGCAACATTCTTGATCATTTTGATTGCGATACTGCGGTCGATCGACGACTGGCGGGCACGATAAACAATGCCCATGCCGCCCTCGCCCAAGACATCGATAAGCTCATAATCCGCCTTGACGCCAGGGATCGGTGCCGAGACGCTTCTTTTTGCAATATTGGTCCGTCTGGCGAGGTCGGAAGTCTCAGCGGTTCTGTCGACGACGTTCCTGATATTGACAGTAATATTTGTGCTTTTGGTGTTTGCCTTGGGCGTAACGACAGGCTCTTCCTCAGCCTTTATGGTCATACCTTCGGTCAGGTCGTCTGTGATCGTGCGTGCCCACTGCGCCTGAACATCCTCGGTAATGGTATTCATGGTTGCGGCTTGAAGGTCGACGCCAGTTGAACGGGCGAAAGCAGCGTTGCTCTTTGTGCTTGCCGATTCTGCATCGTCCATCGTCTTAGCCTGCAGGTCAAGATCAGGATCAGGGGATGTAATGGTCGCTGAATTCAGATTTACGTCTTCCGGCAACATTTCCGCTGCCAGACTATCATCGACCAGGGTATTACAAAGCAAGTCAGCATCAGAAGCATTATTATTTTGCGAATTATCGGCGGAGCTGTTTATTCCTATCGTGCCCGCGTCGCTAATGGTCATGCCTTCAAGGTCTAACGGCTCTTCATTGTTCACATTCGGCCCGACAAAGGTATTCGCCTCAAGATTTACACCTGGTGCATCCTGCTCGTTAATAGTCTTTGCGTTAAGATCAAAATCATCCGGAAGGCCATCATTGATGGTCTCATCAAACTGATTGGGGATTTCTTTGTGATCTTTATCTTCCGGCTTCAAGGCCATTACAGATGCTCCGTGATACCAAATACTCAGAAACCGCTTTCCCTGACAAGAGTCCGCCACGCATATGCAGCAGCCCTAAACGCCAGAGAACGGCTTGATGTCCAAACATTCACCTCACCCGTCACACCAAAGGGAAGTGAGTTCTTCTCCAGATCAATCTCTATTATATAATAACTTTTTTGCATAATTAATCCACCATCTCTGGCAGAAATTACAGGCAGATCCCCTTTATGTACAGAACCGAGTTGGGGGTATTCCAGGATTCCTGAATTCAAGGGCCTTATGGCGGAAATAATCCCCTCAAGAGACTCGGATCTGCCTTTAGGCAAAAACTCGACCTGCTGACCGACACTTACGCTTTCGACATTTCCTTCGGTTATGTATGCCAAAAGTTTACGCTCGGCCGGATCAACAACCCATGCCACTTCCTGCCCCTTGGCAATCGATTGCCCAACGGATACATTTCTGTTCGAGCTTAAAACCAGACCGTCAACATTGCAAGCGATTCTATTCTGTTCTATCTGGTTGGCTATGGCTGCGGATTCGGCTTTCAGCCGTAGATATGTATCCTGTTTTTCCTTTAGAAATGTATTGTCACTGCCCTCCCCCGCAACCGACATTAATTCCCTTTCGGCAACAGCTATCCGGCTTTCAGCAATCCACAACCTGTTACGGAGCCGATCGGAGTTAATTTCAAGAAGAGTCTCTCCGGGCTTTACATTGGTATTAAGCTCGGTTGCCGTAAATATTACTTCTCCAGAAGAAGGAGCAAACACCCGCTGGCTTTTTCGTGGAACAAGCGTGGATGGAAGGTTGATTCGCCGCGGAAGAGGAACAACCAGCCATAACAAGATGATGAGAGCCAACGAAATTGAGTATTTGGCGGAGCCGCGAAAGGATATTTTATCCCTAGCTTTATAAAGCGTAATCGCCTCTCCGGTAATCGGCCGCATAAGGAAATAATAAATCTCTGCCGCGAAAAGGGTAAGGCCGAGAAGCTTTGCTTCGAATTTGTAATATACCAACACCGCAATGCCGAGATAGAGACCAAGCCTGTACAGCCACGCGTATGCCGTATAAAAAAGCAAGCCAGCTTGACGTCTGGGCGAGGCGTCGGCTTCCGGGTTTTCATAATCAATCCCCAAAAGACGCGACCGATAGAACCATTTCGTGTATGCGAAAGCCCTCTCGCGCAAATTATCAATTCCCCAGAGATCGGAGAGGATGTAATAGCCGTCAAAGCGCATGGCAGGATTTAGGTTTACCGCAAGCGTTGAGACAATGGTTATTGAAGACAGGAAATACATTACGCTGTTCAACGGCCCCGGCGGAGTCGTACTCCACAGAAAGAGTGAAATGCCGGCCATGACAAGTTCAGCCGAGATACCGGCCACACTTATATTGAACCTTCCCTTGCGAGATTTCAGCTTCCACGCGTCGGTAACGTCGCAGAATGCCACAGGCGCAAAAACCATGAATGCTATGCCCATCGTCGGCACCCTTACCCCGTGCGCCTTGGCAACATAGGCATGGGAAAATTCATGAATGGTTTTCACAAAAAGAAGAGCGCCGATGTAATATGCAAGTCCGTCCAGATTGAAAAAATAAAGGAACGTGCTTTTATAAAGATCGAGGCGGTGGACAAGTTTAAAAAGACCGGCTATAGCCAACAATGCGTAAATTGTGAGCATAAACCTTGATGCAAGTAACCTTACATAAGGAAGCGACCTGGCAAGAAATCGGTCCGGATGGAGCAACGGAATTCTGAGGTATAGGTAGTTCCGGAAAAGCCACTGAATCGCGTTAGGTTTGGCAGCTTTATGCGAATGATATAGACTATTGCCGTTCTTCACAACAGACGAAACGGTAAGGCCTTCACTCGCAAGCATGCCAAGGAACCTGACAACTTCATCCTTCGTTACCTGAAGAGTGCTGTTATTCCTGATTGAATCAACAAGGCCATCAAGGGTCTCTGCTTTTTTCAGAAATTCTATGATAAGAGCCTCAGCCCATCCAAGATGCCTGAAAACTCCGCTTACAGGGTCATGCAGTGTATAGCTGGGCGCGCCATTGTTATGCGGGCCCAGAAAGAGCTCGAGGTCCGGACGCAGAACGGGTAAAGTCTGATCGTCTAGCATATTAACCGTCATAATCACACACCCAGCAATCGTCTGACAGAAGCAAGGGGGCGCCTGAAAAGCCAGTAGGCAAGGGTAACGCGCTCCCCGTATAGTATTGCTGTTCCCTGAAGTCCGACGCGGGCATGGTTGTCATTGCCAACCCAGTCGGCTTCACATACAAATGAATTTATACCGGTCGGACTGAATGAGGTACTGCCTGCTATATAAGATATCGATACAGAGAACGAGCGTGACGAGTCGACATTCAGAAGTATGGTTACCGGCACCTCACGCTTGAAGCCGACATTGTCGGATTCGGGAATATATATCCGAACCATGGTTTGAGACGTGTCTATAACACGCAGAATCGCATCACCGGTACGTACGCTTCGTCCCTCCCAGTCGCGCGGGTTTGATATCTGCACGATGCCGCCTATGGGAGTCTTAACGACAAGCTTGTCGCAGACATCCTGCGCCAAATGCTCATTAATCAGTTCTTGCTCCAGTCGATGGCGCAGTGACATTACCTCGGCTTTCATCCTGTCATCGTCAATCGCAATAACTTCTGCCCTCTTGAGCTGGGACTGGATTATCCTGACCTGCTGCTTTGCAATATCAAGGTCTTTGGTCGGTAGTTCCGGATCATAACGGAAAAGCGCGTCACCGGGTACAACCTCCCCGCCGGGTGCAACCGAGATTTCCTTTATTACCCCGTCGATTGGTGACGTTACAGTCAAAGGATCTTTCGGGATAACTTCACACTGGGCAACCACCCTTAACCGTACGGGCACCAGGAAGAGAAGCGCCAATAGAGCGGCAATGACGACTCTGGTATTTCTTTTTTTTAATGAACGGATAGCCGTCGAGATTATCGGAATATTGGGTTCGAATTTCTCCCACGACCCACCGTAACCTCTGGTCAAGGTTTTCAGGAGAGGGAGTTCGTCCTCTAGCCAAACGCCCTCCCCCCATCGCTCAAGCCACAGCCCGGCAACAAGCTTTCCCTTGGAAAAAATGGGAAGCCATGCCACGCAAAGGCCGTTGTAGCGGGAGGAAAGCTCGCGCCATTCCAGGCTTGCTGCTTCCGTTGAATTGCCGGTAACAAACTGGGCTGAGCTTTTGTTATTTAATGAATTCACAATAGATAAAAGCTGTAAATTTACCGGGGATTGCCGGTTCACCGTCATCTCGCCGGAGACTCCGTAAACTGATGGCGATGAGGATGATAGATCAAACAGGTATGCGCGGCTAAATTTTACCAGCGATATAGTGTTGTTGAGAATATGAAAAATAAGAGCCTGTTTTGATTCAGCAAGGGTCGCCTGAAGAGTCAGCCCGTGCAAAGCCTGCAGGAGTCTTATCGCCGCCTGTGCGCCATTGGCCTGCTGATTATTCTCCATCTTGCTTTACCTTCAGGGATTCTACAGAAAGCTTGCCGAGCAGACCGCCCTTCAGCTTCTGGTCTGCATTATCGATTTCGGCGTAGGTTTCAATCGTTCCGCTGGCGGCGTCGGAGACAGGGCTGATATTTGTAATCTTGGCGGTGACTGGCTCTTTTGCACCCTCAAGGGTGAAGCTTATCTTGTCGCCAAGATGAAGGGCGTTACGATATTGCGACGGGCAGAGGAATTTGGCCAGAAGCACGGAATCATCTACAAGCCGAATGACTTCCTGCCCCTGCTTGACGAGTTCATGTTCGCGCACCAGTATCTTGACTACTTTCCCGTCAAAAGGTGCCTTTATCGTACAAGATGAAAGGGCGTGCTCGGCCATCACAAGATCCGCTTCCGCAGCAACAGTGTCTTTACGGGCCTTTATGAGGTCTAAAGCCGAATTACTCTTGTCCTTGAATAGGCGTTCGGCCGTCTGCAATTCAACAGCTTTCGCTTCAGCTTCAGCTTTGGCTTTCTTACTACGGGCCTGGAAAAGGGTATCATCGAGAACAACGAGTGTGTCACCCTTTTTAAAAGCCCCCCCCATTTCCTTTACGACCGAAGTGACGGTTGAAGATACTTCACTCGAAAGAGAGACTTCCATTTTGGGTGTAAGGATTATGGAAATAAATGGCGTAGTATCTTCAGGCCAGCTTTTTCCTGCGTCAACTTCAGCACCGATGACGGCAGTCAACGATGCGAGCAGGACTGTTATGATTAGGAAGATTGATCGCATATTATTGCCCGCAGATAAGTGATGACGCTATACGGCCTATTGAAGATCGATAAGCGGCCTGTATCCTTCAACCCCGCCAAAGTCTTCGACCTTAACTTCGGACAGCAGGGGTTTTTCTTTGGGGAGCTCGCGCTTGGCGTCCAGCTTTACTCGCGGCTTTGCGAAAGCCTCAGAGACAAACTCCGGGCTGACGCCCTCTTTGCTTGGGTCAAGACACACGCGACGCCTGATTACCGGTTTTGCAGCCTGCACAGGCATTTCCCGCGCAACCTCTTTCAATGCCTGCTGGATGTCAAATTCATCCGGCTCATCAGGGATCTCGCTCTCATCGAGCGCGCCGAGCTTGGGGTCAGCTTCTGGCAGTTCACCATCCTGCGCTTTTTTATCGTCTTTCGCAGGGCTCTGAATATTTTCCATCAAAGGCGGTATAACTACCAGCTCTGTAGAGTCTGGATTTGATTTCGTCTCGTGGATAACAGCCCGGGTTGTGTGATGGACTACGGTTTCTGAAATAGCACTTCTCTTTTCGTCAACTACCGGCTCGCGGATTTCAACGGTTGCGGAAGAGCTATCCATCACGCCTGGCATCACGGGTTGCGGTTCATTGTTGACGGATATACTTTTCGTCGGTGTTGATGCGCCGGATTCGTTATCAATAATGATTTCTTTGGTCACCAGCTCAACGTTATCCTGCCACGGTGCAACATTATCATGTCCCGCCTCTGCCTCTGTATGAATTGCTGCCTGAGCTGGTTCGGCATTACGGGAAAGGCTGGATGTGGCGAACAAGTCGTCGCGCCCAAGCGTGTTGACTATCCTTATATGTGACTTCTGGATCTTGGCATAAGCTTCCAGCATCTTGATCTTGGTCGACATGGCCATAGACTTCGCGTCTATCACCTCCTGCTCTTTCACGTCACCATTCGATTCCTGTATTTTCTTGAGCACATCGATGAATTGCATGCGCTTGTCATAGAGCGTTTTCAGAGTTTTATATTCATCAATCGCATCGCTGTAGGAAAGGCCGGCAAGATGCAACTGGGCCATAATTCCAACGGCAAGTGCGACGCGTTTTTTTCTGAAAATCAGGGCCTGTTTTTCCGCAACCCGCTTCCTGCTTTTCTTCTGCGGGATGGAGAGGAGGTCAAGGGATGCATTCAAACCGGCAGTATACCAGTTGTGTTTATAAAGAAGCTCGTTTGCGTCCCTGTCATATTTGAGGAACATGTTTACGCTTGGGAACATCGACGCGAGAGCTATCCTCGCGTCATCCAGAGCGATACGCTCTTCCATGTCATGCTGGAACATCTCGGGACGGTTGCGCACCGCCTCTTCTTCAAGGGGACGGTAGTCGATAGCCTCTTCATCAACGACCAGATTATGATCAAGGTCCTTGAGCATGAAGGAGAAATCGGCGGGCAATCCCATCAGCGCAGCCAGTCTGGTTTTCGCGGAGTCGTATTCTTTCCGGTAACGCTGGAGCCTGACTTGCGATTCCATCAGCTTTGTCTCTGACTTCAAAGCGTCATACTTGCTGATCTGGTCGTCTTTCAGCTGCTTTTCAATTATCTCGATTCGAGCAGTTATATCCTTTAGCAGCTTGTGTGCTTCCATCATCCCCTGACGCGCAACCTGCACATCCCAGTAGGCTTCGGTAATCTGCATGCAGAGGTTCTGGCGTATGCGTCTCAATTTCTGGGTTGCGATAACGGCCTGATCTTCGGCCTGTTGTGTCCGGAAATAAGCGATACCGAAATCAATGAGGTTCCATGTCAGGTTTGTGGATATCGTAGTGCTGTCGCGAGGTTCACTATATGACGGCTCGCTACCCTTGTTGCCGGTGAAAAGTCCGACCGACTTGCTCGCGTCATAGCTGTTACGCTGGCTGTTTACTGAATTCAGCATGAGGCTCGGAAGCATTTTCCGTTTTGCGCCGGTTATGGCCTCAAGCTTCAGCGTCTCTTCGTATGCGGCGACGGTGGCATCAAGATTGTTTTCAAGAGCAAAACGAATCGCATCTTCAAGCGTGATGGGGCTTACAAGCGGGGATGTTGTCTTTCTAGTTTCGATTATGTCATCAAGATAGTTTTTTTCGCGTAGATCGCTCACGCTGTTGCGGGTTTCGCAACCCGCCGTAAATAAAGCGACCAGCAGCAAAATGCCGATGGAATAGACAGAGAGGCAGAGCTGGAAATTACTTCCACGCTCCTTGTGCGATACTGCTCTCTTCACGCCTGTACCCATAAACCACCTGATAATATCTAATCTGCCAGAGCAGACATTTTAACTTTTACGAATATTGTCCCAGGACTTGCCGGATTCCAGCATTGTTCCGGGAATAAAAAGCGATCGTGTCATCTGATCCGCTTCCAGATTACCAAGGATCGACTTGCAGAAAGTCGCCTGTCCATAATGTGTCTGCTTGTTCTCATCCTCGATGATCCCGGTTACTTCAAGAGACTCGCCTAGCTCCGGCAGATCCATTACGAGGGTGATTTTCTGCCCGGCGATGGTAACGGCTTCCGAGGAGAAATACAGGCAGCTGTTGCCATCCAAGCCTTCCGAACCGGTTATGAGTCCTTCGCCAAGCAGGTTTCCGTTGCCGTCAACAACCCTTACCGGGATATTGAGAAGCATGCGCCCCGCCCCGATGGCAAAGCCTCTGATAGAATAAACGATCAAATCTTCGTGCTCGGAATTAGCAGGAATTGGCGGCATCTCAATCGCGCTGCAAATTGATGCGATAGGCTGATAAGTTTGTTCTGAAGCGAGGATCTGCCAGCGGGATGAGTACTCCTCAATGACGCGAGCCTCCATTACCCTGCTTCCAACAACGGCATACTCTACGCGCTCGCCACCGATATTTCCGGCCGAGAATTCTCCGGTGTGAATGCCTATCCCGAGGTTGACGGAAGGGATTTTTTCTGACCTGAGATCAAGATCATAATACCAAACCGAGGCCTGCATCTGCATGGCGGTTGTGATCGCGTGAGATTCCGGCTCGTCATCGGGGAACATCACATTCCAGAAAGCCATGACCATGTCACCGTCAAAACGGCTCATCGTACCGCTGTTGCGGGCGATGATGTCTGTAGTGATCTTGAAGAAGCGGTTCATGGCCGAGATAAGCTGCTCCGGAGCCACATCGTCTGCCATGCCACTGAACCCGGAGATATCGGAGAAGAGCAGAGTGCCGCGGGATTTGTGTCCTTCAAGTTCGGCTTTTAATGATCCGGCAGCGATTTTTCGCGCCATGTCCGGCGACATGTATCTCGATAACTGGGAGCACATATCGATCCGCGCTTCAACCTTATCAAAAGCAGATGAACCAGAAATGGCCCTAGCAGCCTGCGATGCGATACCGGCAAGCATGTTAAGGTCATCTTTATCAAATCCGCCATCCCCATTCAGGGTGTCGATGTTGATTATGCCAAGGATATCGCCGTCACAGATCATTGGCACGCACATCATAGAACGTGAAGAGGCGTCGCTATCCGCAGCCGAGGCAGAATCATTTTGGGCATCATTGCTGATAATGGCCTGCTTCTTTTCGATGACCATATTGATTATGGTGCTACTTATTGCGAACTCTTCCGGCTGGCCGGGTTTTTTGTTCCTGCTGCGTCCGATAGCCGGAACCATCTCGCCACTTACCGGGTTTTTCGTCAGAATAAAGGCGCGAGCCGCATCGGGGAAAATCACGAAAATCTTCTCCATAAGCTTATCGAGAAGAGCCTCGTGTTCGTTGATCTTGACAATCTCATTGGAGAGCTGGATCATCGCTTTCAGGCGGTCAATGGTGGTTGAGCTGCTCTCGTCCCCACCGGCGGAAGCCATATCAACAGACGCGTCGATAGACTCGGCAATAGACATTTTCCCCTTTTCCCCAACCTCCATGACAACGGACATTGAGGAGTCGTTCATCAGAATCGCTGTTGCTGGGGCGGGTATCGGACGGGAGGGGCGGTCCTCCGGCTTGAGGACATCATCCCCGATAAAGAGGATGCGCGTCGAGCCAATACTGATCAGATCACCGTTTTTGAGTTCGTTTGCCTCGCCAATATCGATCTTCTGATTATTAATGAACGTTCCGTTCCCGCTTCCAAGATCTGATATGATATAACCACCCATGGAATCGGAACGAATGATTGCG
>JAFGWW010000056.1 GCA_016936955.1 Planctomycetota bacterium
CTTGCCTACGTAACAAAGCGCTGGCGTTTTGTTACGTGGGTGCTCAGGCTCATCCCCGATTTTCTTTATCATAAGATGTGAGTGCGTAATTTATATTGCGCGCAGATCTTACTTATTCATCTTATCTTTATCACACACGGGGCAGAGCTTGGCTGGGTAGTCGAAGCGTTGTCCGCATTTGCGGCAGACCCAGGTGTAGGTCGTGAGGCCGCAATCGATAAGGCCGGTGCCGTGGCAGGAGCGGCATTCTTCCCTTCCGAGGCCGTTACAGAAGGGGCACTTGATGTGGCCGCGCCCGTCGCAGCTTTTGCATTTTTTGTCTTTGTGGAGGCCGCAACCGCCGCAGGCCGTGCAGTTGCGCGAACCCATGCCGTTGCAGACCGAGCAGACCTCGACCCCGCGCCCGAGACAGCGCGGGCATTTATAGGTTCCCGTGCCGTGGCACTTGGCGCACTGGGGGTCGTTACAAGGGGTGAAGTGGGTCTCCCTTGAGATGGAGGAGCATCCGGCGGAGGTGACCAATATAATCGCCGCGAGAATTATTCCGGAAAGTTTTGCTTTCATACTCTTCCTCCTTTTGGGCCGCTTTGCTCTTTATTTGTTATGCCGCACCACGACGATGTCGCCGTCCTGCACTATATAGTCCTTGCCTTCGAGGCGGTGTTTGCCCGCCTTGGCCACCGCCGCTTCAGAGCCGTACTCCATCAGGTCGTCGTAGGTGATGACCTCCATGCGGATAAAGCCTTCCATCAGGTCGGTGTGGATCTTGCCCGCCGCGTCCTGGGCGCGGGTGCCTTTGCGGATTGTCCAGATGTGGACCTCGGTCTCGCCCGCGGTGATGAAGTCGATCAGGCCGAGGGTTTTGTAAGCCGCACGGATAAGGCGCTCGCGGGAGGTCTCGGTCAGGCCGAGCTCTTCCATGAACATGGCCTTGTCCTCATCCTCGAGCTGGGAAATGTCCGCCTCGTCGCGTCCGCAGATGACGATCATCTCGGCGCCCGCCTCTTCCGCATACTTTGCAAGAGCCTTTACATGTTCGTTGTCTTTCTCGCTCTGGCTTTTGATATTGCCCACATACATCTGCGGCTTGAGGGAGACGAGGTTGCATTCGGTGATGGTGACGATCTCGGCGTCGCTCAACCCCTGCTTGCGGGCGGGGATGCCTTCGTCGAGGGCGGCCTTGATTTTTTCGCAATGCTCGATCTCGCGCTTTGCGTCCTTGTCGCCGGTGCGCGCCTTTTTCCCGAGGCGGTCGATCTTGTTCTGGACCGTCTGGGCGTCGGCCACCACCAGCTCGAGGTCGATGGTCTCCACGTCGCGCACGGGGTTTATGGTGTCATATTCGAAAGGGATGTTCTTGTCGTCGAAGCAGCGCACCACATGCAGCAAGGCTTCAACATCCTTGACGTGGGCGAGGAGCTTGCTGCCCCTGCCGTCCCCGGCGGTGGATCCCTTCTTGAGACCCGGGATGTCGACCATCTCCACCGTGGCCGGCACTTCCTTGGGAGCCTTATACATATCAACCAGCGGCCTGATTCTGTCGTCCGGCACGGCCACGACCGCGCGGTTTGCTTCCTGCGCGCCGTAACCGGTTGCCCCTGCTGCTGTTATCGCGTTGTAAACGGTGGTCTTTCCGCACCCAGGAAGACCGACAATGCCGCACTGGAATCCCATCTTTCGTCTCTCCTTTCAATCCCGGAAAGTCTATGGCTTAAACCCGCAGGGTCAAGAGGTTTCGGCTTCGGGGAAAGAAAAAAGGGCTTTTCGGGGCGGAGTTTTCTGGTAAAATGCGGTTAAGTACAACACGCCCATGGTGTTAAGCGGTTCTGGCGGCCAATGAGGTGGCGGGCGGCGAATTTAAATTATGTTAAGGAATCCACTTGACAATTGGGGCTAAGCCGCTATTCTGTATCTCCTTGCTTTTTGGTTTTTAGTACGCCACAGAAAGAAATATGCGGTTTGGGCCGGATGAGCCTTTGAACCGCGAGGAGCTGAAAATGAGTAACATGTGTGAAGTTTGCGGCAAGAAGACTACTTTTGGCATCAAGTATGCCCGTCGCGGTGCCGCCAAGAAAAAGGGTGGTTCCGGTGCGAAGATCTCCGGTAAGAACAACCGCAAGTTCAAGCCCAACCTTCAGAAACTCCGCTGCGAAGTCAACGGTGGCGTAAAGCGCATGACCGTCTGCACTGAGTGCATCAAGGGTGGCAAGATCAAGAAGGCCGTATACCGTCCGAAGCCTGTCGCCGCCGCCTAGCGACAAGCGATTGCCCGACACCAAATAAAAGCCCTGCCTTGATGCAGGGCTTTTATATTTCTATTATCCGCGATTCCGGTCGGCTTCAGGAATTCATTGCCAGGTATATAGCGTTTGAGAGGTCGCCCCGGCGATAGGGCTTTTTGATAAACGCGGCAATCCCTTGCGGAATGTGCTCGTTCTGGGTGAAGCCGGAGGTCATGATAACCTTTACTTCCGGGTTGATGATGCTGAGCTCGGCATATACCTCCGCGCCGTTCATCTTCGGCATTACCATATCGAGCAGGACGATATCTATTTTGTCCGCATTCTTCTTGTAGGTTTCGATTCCCTCCTCCGCATCTCCCGCGACGAAAACCTTGTAGCCGCAGTCCTCGAGCATAAGCTTCGCCGTGGTACGGAGCATCATCTCGTCATCTACGATCAGAACCGTTCCCATCCCTTGCGGGGCAGGCAGTTCATTCTGCGTTTCGTGAGACCGCGTCTCATGTGAAAGGGGGAGGAGGATCCTGAATGTGCTTCCCTTGTCAATTTCGCTTTCGAGGGTGAGGGCTCCGTGGTGGCTGTTAATGGCGCCGTAAACAGACGCCAGCCCGAGGCCGGTTCCCTTCCCTTCCGCCTTGGTGGTGAAGAAGGGCTCGAAGATGCGCTTCTGCAGTTCCGGCGCGATTCCCGTCCCGTTGTCCTCCACCCTGATGCAAGCGTACTCGCCGGGCGTTACATCGAAGGCGGACTTGTCGCACCACTCCTTGTCGAGCTTCTTCGTGTCGAGGCTGATTCTGATTTTACCGCCCGAGGGGAGGGCGTCGCGGGCGTTTATGATAAGGTTGAGCAGGGCGTTCTGGAGCTGGGCCGGGTCGCCGATTACCTGGATCTCACCCTCCGGCAGGTCGGCCGTGAGTTCGATCCTTTTATCTATGGTCGGTTCGGCGATGGCGATTGTGCTCTCTATTATATCCTGCAGGCTGACCGGGCTGGATACGATCTTTCCTTTGCGGCTGAATGAGAGGAGGTTGGAGGTCAGGTCGGCAGCTCTCTCGGATGATTCAAATATCAGGTTTACAAGCCGTTCTATATCCGGGAGCTCCTTTGACTGCATGCGGAACTTTATCAATTCCGCCGCACCGATAATGCCGCCAAGCATGTTGTTGAGGTCGTGGGCCACCCCGCCCGCAAGCTGCCCCACAGCCTCCATTTTATGGACGTGGGTAAGCTGTTCTATCATGGTCTCGTATTCGCTCATGTCGCGGAAGATGCCTACCGCCCCCAGCAGGCACC
>JAFGWW010000468.1 GCA_016936955.1 Planctomycetota bacterium
GCCATTTTCCCGAGCGCCCCCACTCGGTGGTGTGGAAGGTCATGACGAAGTGAGTGTTTTTCTCGGTCTTTATTTTGAGCCCGGCGCGTACGGTGAGCCAGTCGTGGCAGAAAATGAGGTCGAAGTTGCCCGATTTCTCCTCCTCGGCCGCGATGTAATGGACGAAGGAGTTGCACATGTTTGCCGTCTCTTCGATAAAACTCTCGTGCTTGTCGAAGGGGCAGCGGTGGTACTGGACGCCGAATACGCTGTCGTGCATGCTCTGGTTCGGTCCGAGGCGGGTAAATATATGCACCTCGTGCCCGGCCTTTCGCAAGGCCGCCGCGAGTTTGTATACATGCACCGCAACCCCGCCAACCGGAACTGCGTATATTGCTTCCCAACTGCACATGGCGATACGCATCAATACCCTCCGCTTTTCATCATGGAATATTAATGATCCCGGCTGTTTTATGCAAGGAGGAAGTGGAATAGCCTTCCCTCAAAGGTAATTGCAGCGGAATATTGCTTCTGTGAATGAAATCAGCCTTGTTCTTCTCTACAAACTGCGGGCGAAGGGGACGCGGATCCGTTTATATCAGGTATTTTAGTTGATATCTCACCCGCAGAACGCATGATTAACGGTATCGGATGTTGATCTGATGTGCGCAGGGGGGAGGCGGTCGTGCTTTATAAAATTACCGAGAAGCAATTCTGCTTCGGCAATGATTTCAATATCCACGATTCGCGCGGCAGACTGTGCTTCTATGTTGACGGTAAAGCCTTCTCGCTTGGCAATCAGCTTTCGTTTCAGGATGCGAGAGGAAAGGAGCTCGCCTTTATCAGGCAGAAGCTCCTCTCCTTCGGCCCCAAGTATGAAATTTATATCGATGGCGAGCTTTTCGCCGAATTCGTCAAGGAATTCACCTGGTTCGACAAGCAGTTTACTCTCGATGTTCCGGGGCCAAACGATTACACCATTGACGGCTCTTTCTGGAATCACGACTATGTTTTCAGAAGATCGGGGCACAAGGTTGCGACCGTAAGCAAGACACGATGGAGCTGGACCGACTCTTACGGCGTCAGCATCTCGGACAGGGAGGACAAGGTCGCCATCCTCTGCTCATGTATAATAATAGACCAGATTCTGTACGATCGAAACGACTAGACGCTTGCTAGAGTTTTCGTGCACCCAAACCACAGGAATGCAGTTATGCGAGTTGGAAGTGTTGGTATGGCACCGTTACGTGGACTAACGCAACTTGCGTGAGATTCTTGAGTGCCCTCCTTGCGCCAAGAGACACGCATCGCAATCCGCTATCTGCGCAACCTGTAGAATGGCAACCATCATCCTTGCGTATAAGATTAAGCCATAAAAAAACTCCCCGGTATAAGCGGGGAGTTTTTCATGTGGTGTTGATAGGTTATTTGCCCTTGACCGCGTCGAGCATTTCCTTTTTGGTGCGCCAGACGCCGTCCTTGCCTTTGAAGTACTCGTTAAGCCCGGCTTTCTCGAACTTTACGATAAAGGCGTGCTTGCCGACCTGCTCGACCGTGGTTTTGTCTTCCTTGGCGATGATCTCATAGAGGGCCTTGCGGTCCGCGTTTTCCTCATCGATAATCTTCTTGATGTCCTTGTCCTTGGCGTCATTGTCCTTGATCGCCTCGACGTAACCCTGGGAAATCTCGCCCACCTTGCCCGATACCTTGAGCTTGAGAAGCTCGGGGTGCCTCTTCTCGAGGCGCTCCTTGATCGACTCCTTGGTGTCTCCCGCATAAGCCGAAGACGCGAAAACGGCAACCGCAAGGAGAGCAACAAATACCATCATTCTATTTCTCATTGTATATCTCCCTTATCAGCCCCGCCGACCGGAATATCGGAGAGCACTTCCCTTGCCTTCTCGTAATCGAAGGCTTCCTCAAGCTCCTGCTTGATCTTGATATTGACGTCGATGTTTGCGTAAATCGGGGCGACGGCGACCGCGTGCTCGATCTTGATCGTGCCGCAGCCTCCAAGAAAAAACGCCCCTCCCATCAGCGCCAGCGCAAAATATTTTCTCACTGTCCGCCTCCTTCCATAGCCCTTAGAAAAACATCTCCAATGCTTTCTTCATATCCTCTTCATGTTTGACCTGCTCCTCGCTCTTCCCGCCACTATTCTTGTCTTTCCCGGCGGGCATGGATTCAGTTAGGCCTTTCCTGAGTTTCATGTCGAGGGCCGTCTTCATCTTCGGTGACCTGATGATAAGCCAATGCAAAAGGTCGTCAAGGCCATTTATCTTGAAATTAAGTCCTCCGAAGGGGAGGGCGTTATCGCCCCGCGGTCCGCGCCCCTTGGTTTTTATCGCGGTGGTCAGGCTGCCGTCCGCGTTTTTTATCATTGAAATGGTCATTTCATCAAACTCGAAATCAAGCAGGGCGCGTTCGATTTTGGCGACGATCTCGTCCTGGATTCCGCCCTTGCCCGTCTTTGCGCTCTCCAGAAGGGCGGAGGCGTCCTCTTCTTCCTTTATCCTGAACCAGCCCTTGCCGAGGGAGATGAGCTCACCTTCGCCAAAAGTGATGTCGAGCTCCGGAGACCACGAGAGGTGTATGTCCCACCATCCGGAAAAACGTCCCTCTCCTTCCGCCCGGCCCACAGCCGCAAATTCGAGCAGCTTTCCGAGGCTTACTTTGTCGAATTTTAGTTTAACCTCCGCCTGATGCTTGAGAAAATCGACAGAAGTTTTTTCACATCCTATAGTGCCGTCGAAACCTTTGAATGTCGAGTCATTGATCCGCAGTCCCCCTGAATAGGTTCCGAACAGGTTGAGTCTGCCGTCATAAAGATAAAGATCGCCGAGGCGAAGTTGCTTGATGTTCAGTTCCATGGCGCTCTTCGGGTCTTCGCAGATCGGAATGGCGCCGATCATTCCGCTTATCTCCGCATCAAGAAGCTTGCTCTTCGCCGATACGTCTTTAACCTTTACAAACAGGTTTTCTATCCACTTTTCATTTTTATAATCCAGGCCGCCTCCGAGCGATACCTCGCCATCGAATGCGAGTCCTGTCAAGTAAGGTATACGCTTGCCGATATCCTTAATCTTCCCCGCGTCGAAAGGTTTTGCGTTTACCAATATTTTAGCCGACGGCATTCCTTCGGCATAACTCAGGTCTATTGTTGATTCAATACGCACGCCGGGGAAAGCTTCGCTTGATGCCTCGAAGCGCCCCGACATGCCGTCCACCCGCCCCGAGACGGATGTGTCGGGTACGTCAATATCACCGATGCGCACCTTTTTTGCCTTAAAGGTTCCGTTGCTGCTCGCCTTTACTCCTCTGTTCTTTCCCCAAGTGAAGGGGAAGTCGCCGGAGAGCCCCTCGAAGCCGAGGCCGAAGGACTCAACATTTACTGTCACATCCCTGACCTCGACCTTCGCATCCACCACCGGATTCTTGGCGTCACTGATGTCTGCTGTCCCGTCAATCAAGCAGGCTTTGCCGTGGAAGGAAATGTCTATTCCTGAAATATTCTGCGTTGCGCTGATATGCCGGTCAACTCCTTCTATGCTTGCCCTGCCCGAGACAATCCTGCCGTCCCACTTGATGTCGGCGTAAAACCACCCTGTGCCAATGTTGGCGTTCCTGAGAATGGCGTCGAGATGGGGCAGGTCTTTGCGTAAAGCTGCCACATCAAGGGCCTTGTGCTGCGCCACCAGGGTTCCGGTAAGGTCTGAAATGTTCAGTTTGCTATGCAGGGAGATGCCGCTGCGGGAAGAGGCGCTTATCTCAACGTTGCTCGCATCGACTATCTTTATCTCGGCCGTGTCTGTAACTTCGCGGTGCGACTTTCCGTCCCAGACAATTTCCATGCCGAGGTTTTCGATGGTGATGTCGTCTACCGGGATCTCTCCGCCGGAGCTTTTATATCCGGAGAGAGCGCCAAGCTCCGGCTTTCCGTCGCGGACGACAAATCGCAGGGAAGGGCTGAGTATGTTAAGGCTGTTGATGCGCTTTTCGTACAGGCTGGATAATGTATAGCTGGCGATGATTTTCTTGGCGGAAACCATTCCGGCCTCCCCGACCGCGAAATCGGAGATTATGGCGCTGTCGAGACCCACGCTCTCGACGCGGAAAGACACTTCCGCAATTCCCATATCGGCGAATTCTTCATGCAGGACGTTTTTCAGAATTGCGGGCGCGGAAAAATATAGGGTGACACAAAAAAACAGAGGAAGAAACGCCAAAACCGCGAGAATGCGTTTCCACCTCCGTTTTTTACTCATGTGCTTCCTCCGCCCGTAAAGGCATAGAGGGCGGGCGAAATCGGGTTCCGCCTATCAGTCTTCGATCTCAAGAATGGCGATCGCCTGTCCGACCTTTACTTCATCGTCCTCCTCAACGAGCACTTCCTTGACGGTGCCGTTCTTGGGGCAGGGAACGTTGAAGGTAGCCTTGTCGGTTACCATCTCGAGTAGGTCATCCCCTTCGGCGATCTCGTCGCCCGCGTCAACGTAGGTAAAAGAAACCTTGGCACTGTCGCCGGCGTCGTCGCCGAGGGAGGGGAGGGTTACAGTAAAGTCTGCCATTTTAGTCGCCTTTCATATATGGTTTATTTCGATTAAAGTTGAGACAATAATTTATCTCTCCCGCCGCTTTCTGTCAAGAGGGCGCGCCGACACGAATCTCCCACGCCTCGTTTCCAGCCCGTTTCATAAGGGTTTTGGCACCTATAAATTTTTCAATAACCCACGCGTTTGTCTCGGTGTGGAGGGAGGGCTCGACGGTGCGGAAGGCCCCGCCCCCGGCCATGGCCAAGGGGATAAGAAGCTGGTCGGCCAGATGCGCTCCGGCTGGAACCTTGGCGGTAAGGTAATTCAGAACCTCATCACACACGCGCTGCGCCACCGTCTCCGCCTTTATGTTCTTGTCGCCAAAAGAGGTAAACACTTCCGTAATCTTTTCCGATTCAACCTCTACGATGACCGCGTTGCCGGGGCCGTCGGAACCTTTTACCATCTCGGTCTTGCAGAACTCGTGGCCGATATGCAGGCGGCGGCCGACTACCTCAAGCTGCCGGCCGCAGATGTGCCCCGGCAGGCGAGAGAGGAGGGACCGCGCCCGCACCTCGCGCACCTCGCCACGCTCAAGAATATCGACAGGCGAAAGTTTTTCGCCCGGTTCGATGCTGGCTTCAATCCGTCCGCCCCCGGCGGGATAGAAACCGTGCTTGATAAGTTTCATCTCCACGTTGCACCCCA
>JAFGWW010000057.1 GCA_016936955.1 Planctomycetota bacterium
GGCAGAATCTGGTTTTGCGGGAGTTTACGCAGGGAAAAGGGGCCGATGCCGAGAGACTCGTCCATCTCCATGCGGGCAATCATCTGCTCTGCAACGGTAGCAAGTCTCGGATCGACCTTGGACAAAATTCACCAACCTTTACAGTGTTATTCTCTCGCCATCATCCGGTATCAGCGCATCCACGCCAAGTATAGACATTGCAGTTTCTTTTGCGTGTCCCGGATTACCAACAATCTCGGCGCTGAGATTATTGAACACCAGCTTGCCGAATTCGGCCTTGCGTTCCTTGAGCTTCATGCAGATGTCTGCAACCGGCTGGTGGGAAGTGCCGACCATAAGGATATCGCAGGGCTCCTCCAGCAGCGGGAAGAGATCGCTCACGTCATGCATGTTGCCGGAATAAACCACGCTCTTCCCCTCGCCTTCGGCGCGGACGCTGTAGCTTTTCCAGTCCCGGTGCATATAAGGCGCGCCCATGTATGAGTTATGGCAGGCCCTGACTTTCATGGTTCCGTCGTCAAGGACTATCCCGTCGCCATACTTCTCCACCTCGAGCACGAAACCGTTGGCAAAGTGGTTGCCGGTCGCCCCTTCCAGCATCTCGATAAGCCCGCTCCATGGAGGGGCAAAGGGAATGGCAAGGCGGATAAGGCTGTCGCCACGGTCCGACTCGTTACGCAGCATGTTCTCGTGCCGTATTGCCCAGAGGAGGCGCGGAAGGCCGCCCATTGAATTCATACACATTGAACTGAGGGTGATCGCCCGGGTGGAGAGGATATCGACTCCCGCAAGGTGTGCCGCGCGGCTTGCGTCCTCCCCCACGTCGAACCAGTAAACACCGCCGTCGGTTTCTATAGTAAAACAGGCGTGCCTGCGCTCCGCCACCGCCACCGAACCACCCAAAGTTCCATGGAAGACAAGATCCATGCTGCTCTCCTGCAGATGCAAAAATCACTCGGGATTTATCCTGAACCGTTTATACTTTTACCATATAAAAGCTCTCGTGACAATGCTTATGGGGAATAATTCGGAGATTTTACTGCCATAAAAGAGGGCAACCCGTCCCGGGGGAGCGGGAACGGGTCGCCTGGGTCTGTGGAAGACCCCGAGGATTTGAAGAGGGAGCGAAATTGAGCTCGTAACGGCTACGGGAGGGATGAGTTCCTTAGCCGCCAACCCTCTTCACTTCTACAAGATGCCGGCAGTCGATTGCGGTCGTTTTACCGGCTGTTTAAGGAAAAGCGATCAGGCTTCAAAATATACATGTCAGCCTACGCCGGACACCCCCTCATTTTTTTAACAAAAATGTGTTTTTTCTTCTTATTCCATTCCCGGCAAGATGTTATATTCTCGGTGCAGGCAGAGTACCTAAAAATATCATGAAAGGCTCCCGAATGGACGGTGAAAAGCGCCCCGAGAAAGCGGAAGACATGCGCCGCAGCGAACGCAAAAGCGCCGACCCCGGCGATATAGTAATGTCTTTCCGTGTCGAGCCCGGTGATTTCGATATATCCAACATAAATATTTCAGAGCACGGCATCGGCTTTACAACATCCAATCCGCTCGGAGTGCAGATACGCCTTAAAGATAATAATGACAACAGCGAGCGCCTTGCGAATCTGGTATGGGTTAAGCGCCAGAAAAACGGCGCCATGCAGTACGGCTTCGAGTTTATCGACTAGAGGCATGAATTAAAACCTATATGGCAGCATGGTTTTCAATCGAGACATAAGAGATGACAAAACATATACCCCATATCCCCCAGAGCCAATCCTTCCCGCCAGAAGTCTTTACCGCTATTGTCGAAAATTCGCAGAACGGGGTAGTTGTTTTCCGGGAAGGAAAGTTTCTCTTCGTCAACAAGGCATTCAGCAACATGGCAGGGGTTCCGGCCGAGCAGCTCATCGGCAAGGATTTTTCCGAGATAATACCGCCCGACGAGGTTGAAAACATATATGGTAACTATAAGCGTCTCGTCGAGAGCAAGTTGCCTGTGATAGCCGAATCGTACCTGCTCCGTAACGGCACAGAAAAAATCCATATCGAAGTCAACGCTGCATTATACGGGAACGGCGACGATGGTATGGGTTACTCGATAATCCGCAACATAAGCGCCAGAGTCAAGGCCGAGGAGGAACGCTCCATAAGCGAAGACCGGTTCCGCGCGGTTTTTGACAACGCGGCCGACTATATTTACATCAAAGACAGGGAAGGCCGCTACACGCATGCAAACAAAAAGGTATGCGAAGCGCTCGATCTGCCCATCGAGGAGATAAAAGGAAAGCGGGATACGGATCTGCTCGGCGAGGAACACGGCAAAGAAGCCGAGGAGGATGACCACAAGGTATTGAACGGCGAAACCGTCCAGATTGAAGGCGCAAGGGAGAAGAACGGGGTCAAGGGTTACTTCCACCTCGTCAAGGCGCCCATAAGGGACAAGGACGGCAACATCACCGGGATCTGCGGCATTGCCCGCGACACGACGGAGCAGAGGGAGGCCCATGACGCGCTTATAAATGCCGAGCGTCTGGCCGCCGTGGGAACCCTGGCCGGGGGAATCGCCCACGAGTTCAACAACATCAATACGGTCATTCAGGGTTATGCGGAAATACTCATGTCCCGGGGCAACATGGACGAATCCGGCATGAAAGCGCTTGAGCGCATACACTCGGCAATCAACCGCGCATCCAGCGTTACCCGTAACCTTCTGACTTTCGCCCGGCCCGCCCCTGCCCAGCGAATGCCGTCCTCCCTTAACGATGTGGTGCAGGGAGCGCTCAAGATGGTTATCCGTGAATTCGAGACCGAAGGTGTAAAGATATCCATTACGCCCCACGACATCCCCGACGTTGTGCTGGACCGTAACCAGCTGACGCAGGTTCTTGTAAATATACTTATAAATGCCGGTCACGCCATGACGGGAGCGCAGGAGAAGATACTCTCCATAGATACCGGGCAGGAGAAGGATTGCGTCTATATCCGCATAAGCGACAACGGCTGCGGCATTCCCCCGGAAAACATCGACAGGCTGTTCCTGCCCTTTTTCACCACAAAAGGCGAACACGCCGCCCCCGCCTCCCCCTTGTCGGCCGTGAAAGGCACCGGCCTTGGTTTGAGCGTATGCCAGAGCATCATGAAACAGCACGGGGGAAGCATCAGCGTGGAGAGCGAGGTGGACAAGGGCTCAACGTTTACGATCAAAATCCCCTCGGCCGGGCAGAAGAAAAGGCGCGACTCCACCACGATCCTCAGCCCATTCAAAAAACCGGAGTCGATCCGCGTTCTGGCTCTCGACGACGAGAAAGACGTACTAGACCTCATCAGCACCATGCTAAAGCAGGACGGCTATGAAGTCGCAACTACGGATAACGGCTACGAAGCTCTGCGCCTCTTTGAAGAAAAGCCTTTCGACGTTATTCTCGTCGACCTGCAGATGCCGATCATGAGCGGTATCGATTTCATGCGCAAGCTTCGCGAACTTGAAAAAGGCAAAGGAGCCGCTATCATCGTCGCGACCGGTAAAATTCTCGACACCAGCGACAACATTTACCGCTCCCTCAATATCTACCAGACAATCCTCAAACCCTTCAACTGGAGCACCCTCCGCCAGAGCATCGTAGAAGCAGCGCACTCCTGAATAAGGCATTGCCTGATGCCAGTGGTAAATCACGAAAAACGCGAAAACGCGTCATTTTGACATGCGCTCGAAATCCAACCAATCAAGCCAAAATATTGATATAAAAGGCTTTACACATAACAGTACTTTTGGCATGGCTGTTGCCTATAAGCTCCTGCATGGGCAGAGCAAAGCTCATGAAGAAAGGAGATTATGTCATGCGTCTGGACAAACTTACAATAAAGGCACAGGAAGCCCTGCAGAAAGGGCGCGACATTGCAACCGAAAACAGCCATCAGGAGATAGCTCCTGAGCACTTGCTTCTGGCTTTGCTTGACCAGAACGACGGGGTTGTCGTATCCCTTCTGAAAAAACTCGGGATGGAACCTGGCCTTCTCGACGAACAGACCCGCGAGCTGCTCAAAAAGATACCACAGGTTGAAGGAGTGAACTCCGGCGACCATCTTTCGCGCAACCTAGGCGACATCCTGAACAAGGCCTTCCGCGAAGCGGAGGACATGAAGGACGAGTATGTCTCCACCGAACATCTGCTCCTTGCCCTGACCTCCGACAACAACGGGGTTGGACGTCTTCTGAAAGACAGAGGCGTAAGCCGCAATGCAATACTCAAGGCACTCGCCGAGATCCGCGGCAGCCAGCGCGTAACCGACCAGAACCCGGAGGACAAATATCAGGCGCTTAACAAATTCACCCGCGACCTTACCGAAGCCGCGCGCAAGGGTAAGCTTGACCC
>JAFGWW010000058.1 GCA_016936955.1 Planctomycetota bacterium
ACCAAGGGCGGCATCGTCATCCCCGACAGCGCCAAGGAGAAGCCGAAGGAAGGCAAGGTTATCGAGGTCGGCCCCGGCAAGGTTCTCGATGACGGCACCCGCGGCAAGATGCAGATCAAGAAGGGCGATCTGGTTCTCTTTACCTCTTACGCAGGCACCGAGATCAAGGTCGACGGCCAGGAATATCTGGTCATGAGCGAGGACGATATCCTCGCCGTGGTCGAGTAGTCTTTCTGAAAGATTGCCGATAACCACTTTTTACTAGTCTTTTAATTGATGAAGCGATTTCAGGAGATCAAGAAATGCCAGCCAAGAAACTCGCATTTGATGTGGACGCGCGCGAAGCTATCCGCTCCGGCGTCAAGCAACTCGCAAGGGCGGTCAAGGTTACCCTCGGCCCCCGCGGACGTAATGTTGTTATTGAAAAATCCTTCGGCGCCCCCACCGTCACCAAGGACGGCGTGACCGTTGCCAAGGAAGTTGAACTCGAAGACAAGTATGAGAACATGGGTGCCCAGATGGTGAAGAGCGTCGCGAGCAAGACCTCCGACATCGCCGGCGACGGCACCACCACCGCAACCGTTCTCGCCGAGGCCATCTTTGAGGAAGGCCTCAAGAACGTGACCGCCGGTTCTTCCGCCATGGCGATCAAGCGCGGTATCGACAAGGCTGTCGCGGCCATCGTCGAGGAGCTCTCCAAGATCAGCAAGCCGGTCAAGGACTCGAAAGAGATCGCCCAGGTTGCGACAATCTCCTCCAACGGCGACACCGATATCGGTGAGAAGATTGCCCAGGCCATGGACAAGGTCGGCAAGGACGGCGTCATCACCGTGGAAGAGGGCAAGGGTATCGACACCACCATCGACCTTGTCGAAGGCATGCAGTTCGACCGCGGATACCTCAGCCCCCATTTCGTCACCAACATGGCCGAGATGGAGTGCGTCTTCGAGAATCCTTACATTCTCATCCATGAGAAGAAGATCAGCACCATCAAGGACATGATTCCTCTTCTTGAGAAGATTGCCCAGCAGCGCAAGCCCCTCGTCATCATCGCCGAGGATGTGGACGGCGAAGCTCTGGCCACCCTCGTGGTCAACAAGCTCCGCGGCACCCTTCCGGTCTGCGCCGTAAAGGCTCCTGGCTACGGCGACCGCCGCAAGGCCATGCTCGAGGACATCGCGGTTCTCACCGGTGGCACCGCCATCTTTGAAGACCTCGGCCTCAAGCTTGAGGGCCTTGAGATCACCGCCCTCGGCACCGCCAAGAAGATCACCATTGACAAGGAAAACACCACCATCATCGAAGGCGCCGGCAAGTCCGCCGCCGTCAAGGGCCGCATCGAGCAGATCCGCCGCGAGATCGACGCCACCACCAGCGATTACGATCGCGAGAAGCTCCAGGAGCGTCTGGCGAAGCTCGCGGGCGGCGTTGCCCAGATCAACGTCGGCGCCGCGACCGAGGTAGAGATGAAAGAGAAGAAGGCCCGCGTCGAGGATGCCCTCCACGCGACCCGCGCTGCTGTCGAGGAAGGCATCGTCCCCGGCGGTGGCGTTGCTCTCATCCGCGCTTCGGCCAAGGTTCTTGATAAGGTTCAGGCTATTGGCGACGAAGTTATCGGCGTTGACATTATCCGCCGCGCCATTCAGGCTCCCCTTCGCACCATCGCCGAGAACGCCGGACAGGAAGGCGCAGTTGTGGTTCGCGAAGTCATGGGCAAGAAGAACAGCGAAGGCTACAACGCCGCTACCGGCGAATATGGCGACATGGTCAAGATGGGCGTCATCGACCCCGCCAAGGTTACCCGCTGCGCCCTCCAGAACGCCAGCTCCATCTCCGGTCTTCTCCTGACCACCGACTGTGTCATCGCCGAAGTGCCCGAAAAGGGTGCGGGCGGCATGGGCGGAATGCCCGGCGGCATGGGAGGTATGGGTGGCATGGGCGGAATGGGAGGCATGGGTGGTATGGGCGGCATGATGTAAACCAGCCACCGGCACCGCCGGAATAATTAGTTTATCCCAACCGGGGAGCGCTGAAAAAGCGTTCCCCGGTTTTTTTGCCCAGGACTGGTGTTTTCTGCAGAAGGGCAGACGGATTTTTTTTATAAACTTGCCGTTAAAAAAAATAGAGGGTAGAATATTGCTACGTGTCGAGCTAATGGCGTGTCGGTTCCGGACGGCCTGACTGTGCGATCCCATGATCCGGATACGCTTTGCGAATAATCCGTGCAGGGCAATAGATGGGTAAGATCATACTCTCCGTAACAGATTGCGGATGGCGTTGCCTTTTGGTTTGCTTCGCCCTTATCTGCCTTTGCATTCCGGCGTATTGCGCTTCGGAACGTACCGCCATGGCGGTGGCAAAACCGGAGAAGCATATCCTTGTCCTCAATTCATATAATCGCGGGCTTGACTGGTCGGACGAAGAGCAGCGCGGCGTAGAGTCGGTTTTCGGGACGCGCGAGGATGTGGAGCTCTATGTGGAATATATGGATACCAAGCGCCAGTTCAGCGCCGGGTATCTTTCCAGTCTGGCCGAACTTTACCGCATGAAGTACGGCGGGATAAAACTCGATATTATAATCAGCATCGACGACAATGCCTTTAATTTTGTGCGGGATCACCGCGATGACCTTTTCAGGGGTGTGCCGGTTGTTTTCTGCGGGGTTAATTATTTCGACAAGAGCCTCGATACGCCCGACAGATATTATACAGGCGTGATCGAAGCTATCAACGTCTCCAAAACTATATCCAGCGCACTCGGGATTCATCCGCTGGCCGATACCGTGGTGGTGGTGAACGACAGGACCACTACCGGCAAATCTAACCGGAAGCTTGTGGAAGAGGCCATGCCCGAATTTACGGACAAGGTAAAGTTCCGGTTCATGGAGGATTACTCCATGCCGGAATTGAAAACCGAGCTCTTCAAACTTGACGACAAGTCGCTGGTCCTTCTGCTCTCCTTCAACCGGGACCGACTCGGCAACGTTTTTTCCTACCGTAAAAGCATGGAGGAAATCTCCTCTTCGTGCCCAGTGCCGATTTACGTGGTCTGGGATTTTTACATGGGCCACGGGGCGGTAGGGGGGTGTATAACCGGCGGGTTCATGCAGGGCAACAGTGCGGCGAAGATGGGGCTGGACGTTCTTAACGGGCGGCGCATATCCGAGATCCCTGTAATCGGCGACAGGGCCAATCAGTATGTTTTTGACTACGAGGCTCTTGTAAAGGCAGGGGGCGTGCTCGAAGACCTCCCCGCCGGCGCGAAGATAATCAACCATCCCGAATCGTTCTACAGCAGGCACCAGCCGGTGATTGTAGGGGCGGTTATTTTTATCCTTGTCGAAGGATTCATTATCGCCATGCTGATTGCCAATATCGTGGGGCGCAGCAAGGCTGAGCGGGAGTTGCAGCAGGCGAACGAGTATCTGGAACGCAGGGTTGAGGAGCGGACGGCCGACTTTCTTGCGAGCAGGAGCAAGTATCAGCATCTTTTCGACGACGCCCTGGTCGGCATATTCAGGACGCGCGAGGATGACGGCAAGGCGCTTGAGTGCAATGACCTCTGCGCCCGGCTTTTCGGATTTGAAAACCGCAAGGAGTTTATTCTGGGCTTCATGGCTCCTGCTTTTTACGTGAATGCTGCCGAGCGTGACCAGATGCTTGAGATCATAAGGGAAAAGGGCATTGTGCGGAGTTTCGAGCTGCAGCTCAGGAAAAAGGATGGCACCGTATTCTGGGGCAGCTACTCGGCGAAGTTCTATCCTGAAGACGGTTACCTCGAAGGCACCATAATCGATATCTCCGAGCGTAAGGCTCTGGAGGAGCAGCTTATCCGTTCCGAGCGCATGGCGGCGGTGGGAACCCTTGCGGGCGGGGTTGCCCACGAGTTCAATAACATAAACACCTCTATCCTCGGCTTTGCGGAGCTGGCGGTTTCCGAGTGCGCGGAAGGGTTGGTCAAAGATTATATTGAGCGCATCAGGCGTTCGGCCCTGCGGGCGCGAAACATAACCACCAACCTGCTGACCTTCTCGGGGCAGAAGAGCGGGCTTGTGCAGAAGGCGAATATCTCGGCGGTTGCCGAGGAGTCACTGGCTCTTGCCCGGCGTAATATCGAGACGGACGGTATTGTGGTGGAGACCGCTTTCGGGGAGGTGCCCGACACGGTTATCGACCCCCAGCAGGTTGGGCAGGTGATCCTCAACCTTATCATCAACGCCAGCCACGCATTGACTGGGAGGGAGAACGGGCGCCTTAAAATAACTACCGGCCAGGATGATGGCTGGGTCTTTGTCAAGGTTGCCGATAATGGCTGCGGCATCCCCAAGGAGAACTTATCGAAGGTGTTCTCTCCCTTCTTTACCACCAAAGGCGAACATGCAGACATTGACGGGCCCATGGCCAAGGTAAAGGGCACCGGCCTCGGCCTCAGCATCAGCCACACCATAGTCGAGAACCATAGCGGCGAGATTGATGTCAAGAGCGAGGTGGGGGTGGGGACGGAGTTCTGCGTGCGTTTCCCGATCCGCCGCATCAGCGGGAAAAATTCGGAGACTACCATCGGCACAACCCGTCGCCCGCCATCGTCAAACGTACTTGTCCTGGATGACGAAGAGGATATCAGGGACCTTCTCCACACCTTCCTCGTGCAGGAGGGGCATACCTGTTTAGCCACCGGCAGCGGGGCGGAGGCGCTGGAGGCGATATGCAGCGGGGAGTACCAGCTTGCGCTTGTCGACCTGCAGATGCCGGACATGAACGGCGTCTCCTTTATCCGCAATATCCGGCGCATGCCGAAGGAAAAGCAGCCGACCATAATGGTTGTCACCGGCAAGACCACGGACGAGAATATCGAGGGATATGCCGAATTCGAGGTCAGCGAAACCATACGCAAGCCCTTTATCCTCAAGGAACTCAGCGACAAGATCAGGATCGCCCTCCTGGAGCGGAGCGAAAAGGTTCTCTGATTCCGTTTGCGCTTCCGCGACGTTCCGCTACATTATATTCATGGTGAGGCGAACGGGCGGTGGTGTGGCCGCGCACGGTTGCCGGAGAGACAGCAACGGGAGGCGCCATGAAAGTGTTTGTGCAGGCATTCAAGAAAAATTTCGTCGCGGGCATCCTCGTCCTCATTCCAGCCGGGTTGACGGCGTGGATGATCGTCACCCTCTGGAACTGGGTCAACCAGCCTCTCTATCGCATCTTCGACAAATACGGCTGGGAGAAAATTCCCGGCGTGGGCCTTATCGTCGTGGTGGCCGGAATTTATCTGGTCGGGATGCTCGCCCGCAGCATCCTCGGCGGGTGGCTGATCTCTTTCGGTGAGGCGATTGTCAATCGCCTGCCATTTGTGGGCAAACTCTACTCCGGCATCAAGCAGATTGTCGAGACCATTCTGAGCTCCGACTCCAACGCCTTCCGCAAGAGCGTGCTGATCGAATATCCCCGCAAAGGCCTCTGGACCGTCGCCTTCATGACGGGGCAGGTCTCGGAGGTGATGGAGAAGGAGATCGACGTAATCGAGGGCGACACCAAGCCCGAGCGGAAAGTCTACTGCTTCGTCCCCACCACGCCAAACCCCACCAGCGGTTACCTGGTCATGGTTCCCGAATGCGAGATTGTCCCCCTTGATATCAGCGTGGACGACGCGATAAAACTAATCATCAGCGGTGGGATCGTTTCGCCCTACAGGCAGGATGCGGTTGGGGGGAAAGATAACAATGTCGCTGGAAAATAATGGTATTGCCGACAGGACCCGGGCAGACGTTGCCGTAAGGTTTGCCTTTTTTCGGGTCATTCCTGTGGCCGCGTTGGTGGCCGGGTTGGTTTTGATCGTCTCGGGGGCGATGGAACTTTACTACGGTAAGGCGAGTGGGGATTGGCCGACCGCGAAGGGAGTTGTAGTTTATTCTGAATGCAGCATTCGAACTTCTTTCCCCGAAGAATACCCGAAACTTAGCAATGTCCCGGTTGTCCGTTATGAATACTACGTTGACGGGAAACCTTTTCGTGGCGACAGGGTTATTTTCGGCTCCCACGATTCGGGTGATTTGCCTTATGTTCTTGGTGTCATCAATCGCTATTGGCGTGGCAAGGAAGTACCGGTTTATTACAACCCGTCAAGTCATGAAATGTGCGTGCTTGAACCGGGCATGCAGCGGCAGCCGTGGTTCAATATTGCTTTCGGGCAGTTTTTTGCGATTCTCGGCATAGGATTGATCGCATGGTCCCGGAGCAATGCCGAGAAATCAGATATTATTTGTGCTGCTGACAATACTGATGATCAAGCAAAAGAGTAATTAGCTAATACGCCGGTTATAAATCATGACCTGCGTCTTCCCCGCAGTCTCTGCTTTCCGCTTCCATCTTTTGCTGCTGTTCCTCGACATTAACCAGATCGGCAAAGGTGGTGTCGCCTATTATGTTGGCTGTCGCCGTTTCGGTTTTGGCGAAAAGGTCGGCGAGGTGGCGGCGCATGGGGTCGTCGGGAGATGAGGGGACGTCGAGGGCGTCTGACTGGATCGCGCCGATGACCTCGCCCACGGTAAGCACTCCGATGTCCTTGGCGGGGATGAAATTGTCCTCGCCGGGAATGACCCTGCGCATAACGTTTTTCTGGACGAGGCAGGAGATGATCTCGCGCGCCATGTAGGGCGGCACCTGCAGTTCCTCGGCGGCCTTGTCCACGAACTCTGACGGATTTTCCCCGATTCTGAAATACCTGCACGCGCGCAGAACGATACGCACGGCGAGATATATGCGGCTGGTGATACCGCGTTTTTCAAGCTCGGCGCGGATCGCGAGGTTGCGGAAGTTCTGGGACGAGAAGGCAAGCTCTACGCCAATAAGCACGATGATCCAGACCACCAGAATCCAGACAAGGAAGAGGGGCACCGCAAGGAGGGGGCCGTAGATTTTGGTGTAGTTCACCACAAGCTGGCTTGCGTAATAGCGGAAGATGAACTTCGCGCCCTCGAAGAGGATGCCGGCGAAAAGTCCGCCCGCGAGAGCGGCCTTGAGGCGCACGGGCGTGTTTGGCATCAGATAGATAAGGGCGGTCATGGCTACGCAGGTCATGATTATCGAGGTGCCGATCAGTACGACCTGGAGCAGGTAATCGTTGAGCCTGAATCCTGCCTGTGGTTGTACTTCCTTTTCTTCTTCCGGGGCTGACAACGCTGTCCTGTCGGTTTTCATTTCCGTTGGTTCATCGTTGCTGCTTTCCGTTGCAGAGGCATTGGCGACAGCCTCTGATTTCCCCGCATTCGTTTCGATTGCCGGTGTTTCGTTGGCTGGGAGTTCCCTGGTGCCGGGTTCGATGGGCGCGATATTCTGCTCCGAGGATTGGAGCGCCCCTTCGGCGGTTACCTGAATATAGTTCATGAGGTAGACGGAAAAGACCATGAGCACGGGGACGATGATAAGAGTGGTCAGAAAGGCGGAGAGCTTGCTCAGGATTGAGCGCGACTCCGCGACCTGCCATATTTTATTGAAAGAGAGTTCGATTGAATTGAGCAGGGTAAAGGCGGTCCAGAAGAGGGCGGCGAAACCGATGCTGGCGATGGCGCGTGCGTTTTCCGCAAAGCTCCGCACAGATTCGATTACGCTGTCGATACCGGGGAACTCGGGGATCTTGTCCTTGATCGACTGGATGAACTGTTCTGAATAATTGGTGTGTCCCACGGTGCTGCCGCCGCCTTCAGGTTCGAAGATGGCAACGAAGGCGAGGGTGATGGCGAGGACGGGAACCATGGCAAGGAGGGTTTTGAAGGCGAGGGCGGAGGCCATGTTGAAGACGTCATCGCGGCGGATGGAACGCCACAGTTCGCGAATCAGAAGGAGGGTCTGGCGGAGGCGCACGCCGGTTTGTCCGGGGCGCATCAGTTCGCTCAGGCTGCGCTCTTCCGAGAAGATCTCCTTGATTTCGTTCCAGAGCCTCATCTTTTCCCTTTCCCCATATGTCAGGTAATGCTATATAAATATATCGATTGGATGATTTCATGATAGTGAAAACTGGCATTTTGAAAAGATTCAAACCGCCACCCGCTTTCCGTCGTCTATAATAATGGAGGGGCGTTGCTGCTGCTTCGCTGATGCGCTTTGAATGGATTGAAGCTGTTGCCAAAAAGCACCGATCCGTGTATAAATATCAGGTGCGTGACCGGCTGAGGGCGGGAATATGGCCTCGCCAGTTATCATCCTCTTCGTAAGTTTTTAGTTATGGCCGCAATGGGGACTCTATGCCTAGCCGCAAGGAACTGATAGTCGTAATCGTTGTCATGTTCATGGCGCTTGCCGGAAGCTATTCCTGCAAGAACAGGCTTGATGCGCTCAGCAAAACCGAAAAATTCAAGGAGTTGCTCTACGTTCCCAAGGGCGAGACACTCAAAATCATGACTTTCGGCTTTGATGCGCCGGTGGCGGATTATTTCTGGGTGGAGGGCAAGCTCTATTACAGCGATAATATCCGCGCCATCCAGATGCGCCACAGCCGCAAGGCGCGTTACCGTTATCTTCACCTTCTCCACGATATCATAACCGACCTCCAGCCCCGTTTCGGAAACGCCTATCATGAAGGCGCCATCTATCTCTTCTCGACAGGAAGGGAGGATCTTACCGAGCAGGGGATTGCCCTTCTGGAGAAAGGCGTGGCTGCCTATGACAAGGCCGAAGCGGACGGGGTTCCGATTATTCCCGACGCCCGCTGGCGCATGTATGTCTATATGGCGAGCGCGTACGAAGGCCGCCTGTATGATCCGGTCAAGGCGACGGAGTATTACGAGAAGGCGGTCAAGTGCAAGGATTGCCCAGCCAATATTGTCTTTGCCTATGCGGGTTATAAAAAACTGCTTGCTCAGGGGTTAGGCTTGCAGGCTCGCTATGACGCCATGATTGCAACCTGGAGCGAACTGCT
>JAFGWW010000469.1 GCA_016936955.1 Planctomycetota bacterium
AGGCGCGTAGCAACCGGCGTGAACGTAGAGAAACGCACCGTTGGCCTGACTGCCAAAGAGGTCGCCGACTGTCAGGTTCTATTCATGACCGGCAACCTGCCTTTCTCCTTTACTGATACCGAGGTGAATGCGCTCAGGAATTATCTCGCCGGCGGCGGCACCCTCTGGGTCAACGACTCGTCGCGCGAAGGGGATGAGACTTTCGATAAATCCTTCCGCCGCGAGATTGAGCGCATTATCCGCACGCCTATTATAAAACTGAAGAAAGACCATCCCCTTCTGAAAAGCGCCTACGATTTCAGCAAGGGTTACCACGGATACAGTATTCCGCCTGGCGACAAATATCGCGTCGATTATCTTGAAGGAGTTGAGTGGAACAACCGCCTTGCCGTGCTTTACACGAGAAACGATTACGCTGACGGCATGGCACTCGACCCGACCCTCAACCCTATGCGCCAGAGCCTGACCGACCTCTCGGCCGAGGATATGCTTGAAGGTTCGCTTCGCTTCGGTATCAATGTCATTACCTACGCAATGGGCGGCAGCGGCGCGGCGGTGGTGAGTGAGGACAAATCCTCGTCTTCCGACTCGATTGCGGCACTTGATGAAAAATCGATATCGACATGGCAGGATTTCACCGCCCTCACCGACGAAACAGTAGGCTGGGTTCCGGTCAGGGCGATAACCAATCCGCAGGAAGGCGCGTGGGGTAACCCTTCACGAGTTCTTATTGCCCCGGACGGGGCAGGGGGCGAGGCGATGCGCGTTGATATCGTCAAGGGTGATCAGGACAAGGTCGCAATTAAATACGACATCCCCGCCAAGGATGGGCGCCGCCTTGATCTCTCGAAAACCCGCAGTATCCTTCTCGATGTCTATAACGGCCACCACGGCGGCTTCCGCTTCTCCCTTGTCCTGACCACCATCAACGGCGAGAACAAGTGGCAGGATTTCGAATCCCCCAGCATCTACCTTCGCCCGGGCTGGAACCGCTCTGTCCGTTTTGTAATCAATGGAAGCCTCTTCAAGTCGCGTAAGACCGGGTGGGTAAAGTACGATACCAAGCTGGAAGGGGCCGACTCGTGCGGCAAGATATCCATATTCTTCTACAATTCAAACACCATCAGTTCCTCCGTTCTGGTTGATAACATCAGATTCGAAGCGATCAAATAATTTGGCCTTTCTCAAGTTGCTTTATTTAAAATAGTATGCTTTACTTGACATTGTTCCGTGTTAATATTTTGGCGTTTATTGGCTGTATTCAGGCACTTTTTGGCTTTGAGCAGCCTTTGAACTGTTAAAAGTTTATTAAATAGCTGATTTTCACTTGTTTATTTACAATCAATTGCTTACAATTTGCACGTTTTGATAGATTCGGCCAAACGAAAACGGCTGTAATCCATGAAAAAAACAGCATATTTATTGATATTTACTTAAAGCTTTATTCGTTAGAGGTTTAAAATTATCATAAAAGTTGCGCTCAAGCTTGACATACGGAATATGTAAGAATATAATTTGGAAAGAAGGTTGAAGGCGTGAAAAACGTGCACAAAGTTGAAAGCGATGCAGGTTTTGAAGTGCTTCCAGGCAAGGCGATCTTTTCAACAGGCGAATTAGCCAAGATCTGCCATGTTACCAAGCACACGATTATATCAGCGATCGACAAAGGTGATCTGCGGGTAAGTCGTACGCCTGGCGGTCACAACAGGATAAGGCGGGAAGATGCCTTATCGTTCATGAAGAAGCACAACCTGCTGCCCGAGAATGTTGGCGGGATCAAGATTCTGGTAGTGGACGACAAGAGTTTTGTACGTGACATCATGGAGCAGGTTTTCGAGGGCGAGGGTTACAGTATTATTCATGCCTGTAACGGATATGAAGCAGGCAAGCTGGCTGAGAGGGAAAGACCGGATCTGATTCTTCTCGACATCCTTCTTCCGGACATTGACGGGCGCGACGTATGCCGCCATATCCGCGAGGAGAAGTTCGGGAAAGACTGCAGGATTCTTGCCGTAACGGCGCTGAAGGATCCTGAAG
The DNA here is from genome assembly GCA_016936955.1 of Planctomycetota bacterium. GTDB lineage: Bacteria > Planctomycetota > SZUA-567 > SZUA-567 > SZUA-567 > JAFGWW01. Next base: position 2,038 of record JAFGWW010000469.1, read on the forward strand.
AGGTCGAGGCCATTTTCGCGGCTGGCATAGATGACTATATCGCAAAGCCTTTCAGTATCGAACAGCTGCGCGAGAAGGTCGAAGCTCTTTTGACAATTTAAAAACGGTCATGCAAAATTGATCGGGGACTACGGCGGACACACCTTCCCCAACTGCCCGACACCAGTGTTCGTCGCCCGATCCCAGGAGACCAGTGTGCATGGCCGAAACTACTGGTCTCCTTATAATTGGCGGGTTCAGGCGGCATTCCTTCCCTAACTGCCCGACACCTGTGCCGTTTTGAGTCCGCCAATGTTTTTACGATTATCCCGCGAGAGCGGTTTTGATATTTGTGGTTGATTGCAGTGAAAGGATTAATCTTTAGCCGGAGCCTAGATTGGCGCCACCCTTCCTGACTGCCCGATTAAAGGCGTCGGTCCTTCGGCTGAGAACGGGTCCCCTGGACCCACATATGGCGAGACTTCCGCGGGTGGCTTCCCTTCCCTGACTGCCCGACACCCACGCTGCCCCGGAATCCGCTAATCCAGTGAAACGGTCGCCCCGAGCGACCGTTTCTTTTTTGGGTCTGTTTGTTTAAAAAAAACTGGGTGCGCTTCATCTCAATAAGCTAAAGCTATTTGATCACTGTTTTTGCTTTTGCCGCTTTGATATAGGGTCGTCTCACGTGGCGAGCTGCGCAACAGGAAAGAGTCATTTCCTCTCCACGCCCCGGCAGTAGTCCGACTGGTAGTACACTCTATCTGGACAGTATATCTGCCCCGTCGGTATGGCAGGCAACAACAAAGCGTTTGCTGTCTTTGAGTGAAGCGATGGATACGGGAGATTTGCAGAATGCGTTTCGTTTCGAATAAAGCTTTATTGATTCGCCACTGGTGTGGTAGATGTGAATGTCGCCGGCTGTCGTGGCGGCAACCAGATTGCCGTTTTCGATAAAAGCCATGTCTGTGAATTCGGCTTCGCCGCCGAATTGAACCCGCTGCTTTGATTTAGGCCAGATTACAATGCCGCCTTTGGATAATTGCAGGGCGATTCGCGGTAGAACATGCTTCATCGCGGTTTTGGTATAGCCGGTAATTGTCTGGTTGATCTCCATTCTTTTCCACGCGTCTGGCTCGTTAATCGCAATAAATATGTCGTCCAGACCGACTGCGTACATGCTACCGTCAAGTTCAAAGATTTTCATGCCTTCAAATCTCATTGCAACTTCGTCAGGAAGATAAACTGTGCTTTTGATATTTCCCGTTTCACCATAAGAGAGGAGCGATATCGCGGCAGCCGACGCGGTCAGCGTATGGATGGTGTTCTCGCTCAGGAAAGCAAGGTACATATCTTTATCATGGAATGGGCAGGGTGAAGGCGTGAAGGTTGCCTTGTGCGTTGAAGTGCGTTGCACGCTGTAGCGCAGGCACTTGCCCGGGGCGGAGATCAGCAAGTCTGCCGAGTGCTCGCCTGTCTCGCAGCAGGAGTATGTTGTATGTATCTCCGGATGGTTAAACTCTTCCGCATGATGGGCAAGGATGTCTCCTTCGAGATCGTAACAGAGAATTGATAGCCGCTTCGGGGATGCGGCGAAGCGTCCGAAAATAAAGAGAAATGCCTTGCAAGACAGCGCCTTCACTGCTTTGAAGTTTTGCGGATAGGAGATCCTTTTCACAAAGCTTATATTCGCATTGACGTTGGGTGGCGAGATTTCGAATGAGGGCAAGTTGACCTGCCTGGGCCTTGCTGCGAGTTGCTTTTCAATATTCATCCTGTAGGCGGTTGCGTCCCGGTGGAGCAGGGGGTCGGTCGGTATAGCTTGCCGTATGGCGCTGTTGAGCTCTCGCAGACGTGCGGGGAGGACACCGCCAAGGGCGAGGCTGGAGACGACCAGTACGGAGTCGGTAGCGACCTTGCGCACCGCGACATCAGGATATGCCTCGCACACTTCGGCAAAAGCTTTTGCGAGGGAATCTGCGTCTGTGGCGCGCGCCGATTTTATCAATGCGGGTATTATGGCCAGAGATTCTTTATGCAGGCCGTATTCGCCCCTGAGTTTGAATGACTGCTTTAGCGCAGGCAACGACTTGTTATGCAGGGGCCAGGCGTTGTCGAGACACTCGATGCCTTCGCGCGAGCGGTCCAGCAAGGTGCAGAGAATACGGGATTCGTTCATTACGTCATTTGCCGCTCTGGCGTCGGCGAGAGCAAGCTCATACATCTCCCGCGCTTTCTCTTTGTTCTCAAGCTTGTCCCAGAGTTCTCCCGCTTTTTCGTGCATCTTCAATTCAATACATAAATCAATCGCCTCGGTATAGAGGCCGCCCTCTTCCAGGCATCTGGCCGCCTCCCGCTTGTTGGAGAGATGGTCTTTATATAGCGCGGCCGCTTCTCGCCAGTGCTTGCCTTGCTTCAGTACATTGGCTGCGGAATGGGCGTCGCCAAGAAGGTTGGCGTAAATATATGCCGCTCTTTTCCAGCGGCCAAGGGCGATCTCGCGCTTTGCCGTATCGTGGTATTGCCGGCGCAGCTTCGCCTGATACTCCTGTGAGATATTCCACTCGTCTACGGCCCGCGCCCCTCCGCTGCCGGAGATGCTGAACTCAACGTTTCTTCGTGTGAGGTTGCCGGAGGGTGCTCCGCGCCCGCGGTGGGCGTAAAGGCTGGCAAGGGGGATTGCGTATTGCAGGGCGAGGTCGGGATTTTTCTCAAGGAGGTTTGAGAGGCGCGTAATTTCACGTTCCCGGGATTCGAAAATACGCCTGCTGATTTTCTGCATCCGGTCATTAAACCACTGGCTCATGCTGTCGAACATGCCAGAGCCGCCAGCTGCGCTTCCGCCGGAGCTTATGCCTTTTGAGCCTGCTCCTATTCCTCCCGCACTGCCTAGCAGGCTGCCGAGGCCGTTGCCGATTGCGGCGATTCCTCCAACAACTGCGCCGAGCCCGCCTAAAGCATAGTACTGCATCCCGTTCAGCGCCTTGCCAATGATCCCGTCCTCCTTTGCCCCGTCTGCCTTAGGGGCCGAATCAAGGGGGCTGCTACCAATGTCATCGCGCATGTCGTTGATTATTTCGGTCGCAGATAGTATTGCGGGCGCACGGATAGACCTGATTTCATTATTATAAAACAGGCCGGGGCGGGCAGAATGCCAGTCATCCTCCAGTCTACGCGGAAGCTTCAGGAGGGAGTAGCCTGGTTGCCCATCCGTGTTGCCGAAACCTACAAGTCCTGCTTCGGGGTGGAACAGGTATGTTATCCCCTCTTGCAGTTGACCGAGCACTGCATCGCTTGGCGCCGGAAGCAAATTGCAGTATCTCGGGATATAGATCCTGTTCTGCTCAAGCGAATAGGCCACGGCCCTGAACGGGTGAATGTCGGTGCAGCTGGGGATAAAGGCACCGATTGCCGTACTGTCTGTTGATGAAGTGGGAACCGGATATATGGTTATTTCCGATAGCGCTACTCTCCATTTCGAGATTTCATCGAGCCAGTCCTCGGCGCTCGCACCGGGGATAAACCATCCGGCTGTCTTTCTGGTCCCGTTTGCACCGGGTTTGATGTGGAGTTGAACAAAAACGGTCACTGGGCCCCCTTTATCAAAAGGTTCCAGTACTTGATGAATTCTTCTCCTGTGATCCTTGCCCCGGATTTGTGCCAGTAATCGGGGCCGAAATATGTTCCGTTTGACATCCAGCATCCGAGTGCGGGATAGTCGCCTGACGAGAGGACAATGGTCATTTGGACATTGACACCTTCGCGGGTGAGATGCAGCATCCCGCGGTTGTCGCCCCAGACGACAAGCTTGTTGTCGAGTTCCACTTTACCCAAGGTAAAACTCTGCCCAGCAAATGCCTTTACAGAACGCATGAGCTTCCAGCTGCCGGTGAAGTATCTGTCCTGCTCGTTTGTGCTGCTGTATGAGCCATAAGTGAGTTGTGTGTCTTTGCCGACTTTGGTCAACCCGAGTTTGCGCCGCTTCTTGCTGTTGTCGAATCCCATATGCAGGTCGTCCCCGAAGATGCAGATTCTGGTGTGAGTAGCTATCTTTTTGTGAAGACTGTAATTTGTAGGCATATCGGGGTAGATGTTGTTTAAGTCATCCAGCGATACTGGTGTCCCTCCATTATATCGCTTGGTCTTCAGGTTATATGATGACTTACGGGTGTTGTCTCTGTTCGATAAATATAGGGTTTTAGCAGCAGGCAGATATCTGTGAAAGTGCTGATTGGGTTGTGGTTCCCATTCCAGTTTTAGCCGGCCGGAGTTTGCGAGGGAATACACTTCGCCATTTTTTCTGATTACATAAATCCCGTCGAGTTCCGGCACGTCGGCTATACACGAAAATTCCCGTTCTGGGAAGGATGTATTTAGCTCGCTGGTACGGACTTCGCCGTTCGGGTCAAGCATGCATAGGGATCTTTCTGAGAGCCAGAACCTGTTGCTGATATGGCGGGAATGATGGTTTTTGCCTACTGTTCCGCTTTTTGTTACCTCGCCTGTATGCATGGAAATTACCGTATATTTAATACCATTTATTGCTGCTACGCAGTTCTGGAGCCAGACAACCTCGGGGCTGTTCATCCACGGGGTTTTATCAATGGGGATGCGCACGCTCTCGCCGCTCTGTATGTCGACCCGCATTAACGAGAATTTATCGACTCCACCCTTCAATATCATGTTGAAATACGGCGGGTCGGAATCCATGTTGGCGGGAGAGCCGCTTATGTGGGTGGACAGTGGGTATTCATTGCTGTTTATGCTTGATATGACTGTAGCGGCGCGTTCGGCGTCGTCCCACAGCATCACCTGTTTGTCTTTGCTGACTGCAGCTACACCTATTCCATTGGCGTAATCGGAATGATCTACCTTGGCCGCCGCAGTAAGGCGCAGCGGGAAGGGGGAGGTTGAGAGAATGAGCGGAAAGCTGTCGTCGAAGGGACTTTTGTCGCGGGATAGATTGACGTCTTTCGCCGGTTGCCTGAGCAATAGCTCGGTGTCGAACTTGGCTTTCCGTATGATACGGCTTCCCTCGCCTACTTTCCGCAGTCTGAATTTTCCATCGCGCTCCACGGTGGCGACAAAGGTTTCCGGGTGGATGCTCTTCGGTAATGACTTCTGGAATTCATGGTCGAGCCATGCGTCCTCACTCATTATAACAACCCTTTGCGACGCCTCTCCGTCCTCCTGGTCTGAGACGAATGTGCTGAATTCCTTGCCGGGATGGCGGTGACGGGTGATGTGCGCGAGGGCGGAGGCTATCCCCTCGCGACTGAGCAGTTTGGCTTCTTCAAGCCCGTTTTCTGTCAGCACCAGCGCCTTGACTTGCGCCTCTTTGTGCAGCGTTCCGACCAAGGCGACCGCGGCGGAGAAGGCGACAACCCGGGGCGTTCCCCACATGCGTATCGATGTGTCGATTGCAATCCTGCACTGCGGCCTGTGCGGGCGTTGGGGCGGTTCGGGCCTGAGGTACAAGGCTTCATTCATGGCGATTCGGGCAGAGAGCATGATGTCGTCGTGGGCAAGTTCTGAGATAATAAGCTTGTCCGGATCTCCACGGTTAACCACGCCTGCATATCCTCCAGCGGCGAAGTCGATTATCTTATCCTGATTTCTTGGCAGGCGCATGGCTGGTATCATCGAACGCGCAAGGGCCAGGATTCGGCCGGTTTCGCTCTCGTCTGTAGCATCATGCATCAATGAACGGGCAATCTCGGCTGCAGCAAGCTCTTCCTTCATCTCCTCTGCCTGCTCTATCTCGGTATGGTCTATGCCGGTTTTCTCCCGGAGCTTTGCCATCTCGAAGGCGTCCCCGCTTTTTTCGCCGGGATACTGGATGAGCGTTGCATAGAGAAACAGTATTGCATCCTCGAATACCTCACCGGCCGAGTGGCGCGTCCGGTTTTCCGGTTCGGCGAGGATGGAGACAGCGGCGCGGAAGCCGGACGAGATAGCGGCGCTGTCCTTTGTGCTAAGACGATTTGATGTGGCGGGCTGAAAAAGTGCGTGGATATATGATGGCGTCAGGCTTATGGATTTTTCCTCTACCAGTATATTGAGCCGGTCAAGTTCTTTCAAAACCTGCATTGTCACATATGAGAACGGACGTTTCTGGTCGTTGATCTTCTTGGCGATGTCCGGTCGTTTGCCTTCAATCTTTTTTAGCGCACAGAATGGTGCATTACTGCCGCTGGATTTTTTTGCGTTTGAATTGACCCATGTTGAATATTCCTCTGCGTACTCGATAATCGCGGCGCGGTTCTGGTTACCTTGTGGGGGCCATGTCTTTTTTCCGGCGGCGTATACGAGGGCAAGGGCAAGGAACGGAGGTAGCCCGGAATCGGCGAA
>JAFGWW010000470.1 GCA_016936955.1 Planctomycetota bacterium
AGGATCGGGCATGTGCTCCACCTCGACCCCGTCGCCCAGGACGTTCGTGATCCCTTCAAGGGGCGTGATTTCGTAAAGCGCCTTGACCGCCGAACTCTGGCCGCCTGAATGGTGCCTTACCACGGCGTTGTCGCCCACCACAAGGACTTTCTTCAATTTTGCCGGGTCGAGGGGAAGGACGCCTCCTTCATTCTTGAGCAGCACCATCGCCTCGCGGGCAATTGTGCGGCAGGCCTCGTGGTGCTTGTCGGTGTTTCTCTCGCCTGCGGGGCGGCTATTCTTCTTCTCACCAATGGCGCCAATCTCGAAGAGGACGTGGAGAATGCGGCGCACCTTGTCGTCCACCACCTCTACGTCAATCTCGCCGCGCTCGATAGCTTCCTCGAAAGGCTTGGCGAGATAATATTTTTCGTATGGAAGAGCGGTTCCCATCTCGATATCCATACCGCAGTAAGCCGCTTCATAGGTATCATGCACACCGTTCCAGTCGGAGACAGTTGCGCCCTTGAAGCCCCACTCGTCTTTCAGAATCTTGTTGAGCAAATAATCGTTCTGGCAGCACCACTGGCCGCGGAATTTATTGTATGACCCCATCACGGTAAGCACCTCGCCCTCGACGACGGCGGCTTCAAAACCGGGGAGGTATATCTCGCGCAAGGCGCGCTCCGAGGCAAGGGCATTCACGCCGGAACGGTTTTTCTCCTGCGAATTGAGGGCATAGTGCTTGGCGCAGGCGGCCACTCCCTGAGACTGGGCACCCTTGACTGCATGAGGGACGAGTTTGGAGATGTGGCACGGGTCTTCGCTGTAATACTCGAAGTTGCGGCCACAGATAGGGGAGCGGACGATATTGAAACCGGGGCCGAGGATAATGTCTTTCCCGCGCTCACGGCTCTCGGCGCCGAGAACCTCGCCGTGAAGCCGGGCCATCTCCGTGTTCCATGTGGCGGCGAGGGCGGTTCCGGTGGGAAGATAGGTGCTGAAATCCTCGTCGGTATCGACCGGGTCCCAGCTGTCGAGGGAGATCTCCCTGCGCACGCCGTGGGGGCCGTCGGACATTACGATATCGGGAATGCCGAGGCGCTCGATTCCCTTTACGGAAAACTTGGTGGAAGCGTGGCAGAGAAAAACCTTCTCGGCCACGGTCATTTTGCCAAGCAGTTCATCTATCTGGTGGTCGTAAGCGCTCATCTCTCTCCTTTTACCGATTACCGGCTGCTGCAAAGATGTGACGGCAGGCCAGCAACAAGGCCTGCCCGTAATGTCCCGGTATTATGCCGTATAATGCTATTTTTGCAATCACATGTTTGTAATGAATCGGACAGGCTGGGATTATTATTTATGACCAGACAATTGCGTTAAGCTCCGGCTTTATATATAAATCCTATATTGAATTCATCATACTTAAAGCATGGGCAACGGCAAAATGGCGGAAGCGGAGATAGATGTAACCCAGACCTGCGCAGGCGGGGAGCGCGGGCTCCGCTCTAATCCGTGGTATATGGACGCTCTTTGCGCCCTCTCCCTGTGCGCCCAGCTTCTTTCCAGCCTGTACCCGAGGCTTGAAGCGGTCAACAATATCGCGGCCGGGTTGGGCATCGTGACGCTCATCTGGTTCGCCCTCAGCGGCAGGATCCCCCCAATACCGAAAAGATGGAAAATCGCCCTCGGCTTTTTCACCCTTGCCGCCCTAGCTTCGTGCGTAATCCCCGATTATTCCGACGGCAAAATCGTATCAGACAACTTCCATAGAATATGGAATACCTGCATGGCCATGGGCAGCGCCTTTCTTGCCATGCTATGGCTGCGCGAACGCCCCCAGAGGATGCTGGGAGTCATATCCATCTTCTCCCTTGCCCTCGCCGTCGTCTGCCTCTATCCATATATGATCCTACTTTTCGGTAATATTGACCTCCCTTCCAGAATGAGCGGCACCAAGGGCGGAGTAAACCGATTCGCCGTTCTGCTCATTCCCGGGTGCGTCAGCACCCTACTGCTTTTCAACATCAAACGACTTTACGAAGCAGCCATGCCTGTCTGGAGTAAGTGGGCGGGATATGTTCTAGCCCTAGCCGGCCCCTATCTCATAATCCGGAAATTGCAGGTGAAAGCTTTCGACGACAAGGGAACGATATACTTTATAATATTTGGCATTATTGCGGGCATTCTCATGTGGAGCGCCTTGGTCAAACCCGGCCTGCCCAGACGAATTATTGCTTTCCTTTTCTCTGCACTCATTGTCCATAACTGCCTGCTATGCAATTCCCGCGCTTCCACAATCGCTATTCTGCTTCTTCTTGCCCTTACTTTCGGTTATGTGATTTTCAGGAATGCCAGAAGCGTAAAATGGATTGCAGCCAGCCTTATCATAATCGCGGCTATTGCCGGAATCGGGCTGATGCACAACGACCGCATGAAAGCATCTTTTATTCAGAAAGCCTTGCAGGTCAGAATATATATCTGGCAAGCCTCCTATGGCATGTTCACATCGCATCCTGTTTTCGGCATAGGCCCCGGCTACAAGTCTTTCAGCAGCAAATTCCCCCAGGATACAGAAGAGAAAATAGTACGCTACAACCTTGAAACAGAAGACCCGAAAGTAATCGCCAAAGAGATGAAATCCTATGAGGTCATGCACGCCCATAACATATTACTACAGCCTCTGGCCTCGCAGGGCGTGGTTGGTCTGGCCGCATTTATACTGCTTTATGCCTGCACTTTCCTCACCCTCGGCATAAACCGGGAAAACAACGACCCTTCGGCCCGTATTGCCTCGTGGATGGGCAGGGCCACGCTTTTCGTGCTTCTGGTGCAGGGAACGCTCATGAACCCGCTCCAGCAATGCAATGAAGTTTATTTCTGGTTTATCATCGCCTGCTGCCTTGCCCTGACCTACCCACGCATCAGATCAGCACAACCAGACGTGCAGGCAGCCTGAAAACCCCATATAACAACCAAAATCAGCGGCATCAGGCATATTTCTGCTTCCAACGGTATGAATATTCAACAGGCCTGCCATGGGGTCCCTTTGCGATTTCATATATGAAACCCCACGTCTATCTATATCATAAAACCTTAACCATAAATGCTTTAAAAATTATCAATCTTCCCAGGGCAATGATTTACCTATATATTTGATTGACAATACCGAATTGGAATATATATTTAAGTACCAAATTTGGTATATTTTATCCGGGAGGCATTATGAACACACATCTATCGTCTATCATTGCATGTATTCTGCTGATTTTCACCGTGACAGGGTCCATTTCTGCCAAAGATGTCGATCTTGGCAATTTCGATAACGACAAGGACGGCTGGGCATATTACGGCGGCTGGGAATTTGCCGGTGCGAGCGGCAGCTTTGAAATGGAGAACGCTGTCGGGGTAAAAGACAGCGGGGGCGGGGTATTGAAGGGGGATTTCACCAACGGCGGAAGCTATGTGGCCATGACGAGGAATTTCTGGCCCCCTGCCCCGGTGGAGAATATCAGCTTCGACGCGAAAGGCGAGAATATAAACGGCTTCGGCATCCGCGTGCGCGACATAACGGGGCAGACCTTCCAGCACAAGCTAGAATTCGTAAGCGACGGCAACTGGAAAAAGGTCAGCCTCGATTCTTTCGAGTGCGAAAGCTTTTTCGGAGGGGCCAAGGACGGCAAGTTTCACGGCTATGTGACCCAGATCTCAATCATGATCGGCAAGCCGCGGGGCGGGGTGATGAAGCTGACGGTGGACAACATCGGCGGCAAGGAAGATAAACTTTCCAGCAGCAGCACCTTCTCCGCCGACCTCGGAGAAATCCAAAAAGACAAGGGCCTTTACATGCGTACGGGCGACAACCCCAAGCGCCCGGAACTGGTCGAGAAAGACAAGAAAAGTTCGGGCTGGAAAACCTCGCAGCAGGAGAAGGTCATATATTTCTACGGAAATATTGACGACCGCATCTCGTGGACAAAGGCGAAAGGCGCGGAGATAACGGTTACCTATCTCGACAGCGGCAACGGATATTTCTCGCTCCAGTACGACTCGAAGGAGAGCAAGGCCAAGGAGTATGGGATCATCAATCTTGCCGACTCGGGGAAGTGGAAAAAAGCCAGCTTCAAGATCGCCGACCCGAAGTTCGAGAACAACCTTAACGGCGACGATTTCCGCATCGGAGTATGGAGCAGCGACAAAAAGAGTTTCTCCCCGGCTGAGATAGTAATTTCCAAGGTTGAGGTAAAGAAAAAATAGGGGGCTCCCCTCCGCGCTTCGGCCGGGTGGGATAATGCAATTATTTTTGCTTGCACAACTTGCAGGAAACCGAACATATTTGACTATGATCTGATTAGGAAAAGGAGACCTTATGGCCAAGCTGTTGAACTCGGGTGCAATCCTTACCGCTCTTGCCCTGCTCATTACGGCAAACCTGACCGCACTCGAACCATTTAAAGCAAAAAGCGACGACGCACGATCCATCAGCCTCGACGGCGAATGGCTTTTCAAAATCGACAACGCCTCGAAGGAAGGGGCGGGCATCAAGGAAAAGTGGTTCCTTCCCGAACATGACGACAAGAACTGGGAAACCATCAGGGTAGGCGAAACCTGGGAGAAACAGGGACACAACTATAATGGTGTTGCCTGGTACCGGCAGCGCGTATTCATCCCCAAGGCATGGGAAGGCGAGAAACTTTTCTTTAATATCGGCCGCCCCGACGACCGCGGCATCGTCTGGATTAACGGCGAAAAGATAAGAGAGATCAAGAAGTTCGGCCCCCATTTCAGCTTCGTCCTCGAAGCCCCGGTCATCAAATACGGCGAGGAGAACGTCATCGCCGTTTACATCGCCGACTGGTATATGAACGGGGGCTTGAATTTCGGGGAGTTTTCCGTGGAACGCGCCCTCCCCTTCGCACCGGAAGCCACATCTGAAGGGCATAAGAAGAATCTCAAGCTCAGCGTGACCACGGGACTGACCGACGACATCCTATCCAACCCGCGCTGGGAATCGGGCTGGCGCGACAACGGCCTCTCCGACACCCGCCCGAAGATGAGCGCGGCGCGCGGCGCTTATAACGGCGAGGACGCGGTATCCATGAATATCTGGTATCCCAACTCGGCCGGTGAATATGTGGACTGCAAACTGAACGGCAACGAGGACGGCTCTGTCTGGGCCAAGGAAGGATACGATTATATCTCATTCTGGTGCAAGACAGACGACACGGAAGGCGAGATCGAACTGCGCCTCAACAAGGGAAAATTGCGCTGGGGTAAAAACACACCCTCATACCGGGTCAAGGTATATATAAAGCCCGGCGACTGGACGCGGATCATCCTCCCCTTCCACGCCTTCCGCACCGGCGCCGACGGCAAGCACACCTTCATGACCAGCCCCGAAGGACTCGACACCGTATCCCTCGGTTACCGTAACCACGAGCTGCAGCGCCCCGGCACCGTCCTCTTCGCCGACTTCGAGGTTGGCAGCTACTCCATCAGCCCCGAGGCCAAACCCGTCTCCCTCGCCGGGCTCTGGCGGTTCAAGTTCGACGACACCCGCCCCGACGGCACGCCGCGCGACATCGAAAACGAGAAGGACAAGGAAGGCTACGGCCTTGAACTCGGCTGGAACAAGCCCGACTTCGACGACTCGAAATGGGCTCTCATCAAGTCCGGCACCGACTGGGAATCACAGACGAAAAATTATGACGGCCCGGCATGGTACAGGCAGAAAGTCTTCATCCCCGAATACTGGCGCGGGCGCAAACTGACCCTCAACCTCGGCACACCCGACGACAGGGGCGAGGTATACTGGAACGGCGAGCAGGTTGCGAAAGTTGAGAAATACGGTCCCGCCTTCACGATCGAACTCAAAGCCGAACAGATAAAGTACGGCGAATTCAACCAGATCGCGGCGCGCGTGGTGGACTGGTACGGGCGCGG
>JAFGWW010000471.1 GCA_016936955.1 Planctomycetota bacterium
CGACCTCACCGGCGACGGCAAGGCCGACGAGGAGGACGGGATCGCCCTCATCATGCTGATCGAAGACCTGCAGGCCGACGGTAAGATTCCGGTTGGCGGCATCGGCAGCTATACCTTCAAGACCGGCGAGCACCCCATCACCATGCACCTCGACCTCCGCGGCCACCGCGCCACCTGGGGCTACGCCCACGACACCCGCGGCCGCAAGCACGAATTCGAATGGCAGAGCAAACGCTTCGCCGACTATGACGCCGAACAGAAACGCCTGCGCGAAGAGAAAGACGGGGGCGGGGAGAAGGCGGAGTAGAAGGTGAATTCAGATCAGAAATAGCACTATTAGGGCAAGTGATGGCTCCAAGGGTAAAGTTTTCCTGTGCTGAAGCACACCGACGCCAACCGCGCTACCGGAATGGATAGATAATGAAGAAAATCTTAGGTGTTTTGTTTGTTCTAGCTTTACTGGCTTTTATTGGTTATTCAAAGTTGGCAAATAATAAGGAAGAACAGAACAATAACAAAGGCATGGTTAAGAGAAAAGCAGAATCATATATTTCCGACTTAAACGTTCCCATCTTATCACTTTATTCATCTCAGAATGAATTACTGGCATATTCAGCAGCACCTGACAATTGCGTCTATATATACAGTTGGGATAAACTGGACATAAGGCCTCAAAAGCAAATACTCCCTGATGTCAGTAAAACAATACCACTGGGAAACAACTGCTTTCTTTCAATGCCTAGCTTATATTCTCCTGACATGAATTTTCCTTTACATAAAAAACAGCAAGCATTCATAGAAAGCCATACAATTTTCAAAAACCATATTACAGAGAATAGTTACAATACGATTCTCATGTGGCACGCTACTGCCCCAGAAAAAGTTGAAGCAATTCATACTTTTGACAGTAATTATTTCTGTGACATGTTTATGCCGTTGCGAAAAGGGATAGGGGCTTTATTGTTGCTAAGAGAAGAAATTGCTAAAACAAATAATTTTGATAATTTCACCTTTATCGTCTCCTTGTGGACCAAAGAGAATGGTTTTATGAAAATAGCGACCCTTCAAGCCAATGAAGATGGTGAAGGGAAAAACTATCATAGTCCGATGCCTGCTACATGCGTAACTGATCTTAGAGCAAAAACAATCGCCATCATTGGCGCTAATGGTAATGGCGGATGGATTGCCTGTATTGATGTTGACCGCAAGAGAGTCCTTTGGGAGAACCGTTATTTACCCGGAACCTTGGCCTTTAATGGTGGTGCGATTTCTGCTGACGGAAAGCTTATTTATGCAGGCAGCTCAAATGGCGACCTTTATGTACAAGACCAAAATTCCGGAGATACAGTAAAAATCATAAAATTAGGCAATCGCATAGAGCGGATTGACGCAAGCGATGATGGCAAATGGATTGGTGTCGGTTTAGCCGACACCGCCGGAACAGTTTTGTTGATTAATGCATCCACCTATGAAATTGTTTGTGAGTTCAAGACCGATGACGGAAATATATGCGGGTTACTCTTTTCTCCTGATTGCACCAAATTAGCTGCTGCCGGAGTATCGGGAAAGGGTGTCAACGTTTTTAAAATTCCTGAATTTGCCAAGTAGTGTGGGGTAATAGGAACCGACATTTCTGTTGCCGAGCATGCCAGATAAACTTACGATAGATTTCAGCAATGAATCAGGATAAGCAGCAGGGCAGGTGATGGCTTCAGAGGGCAAAGCCTTCCTGTGCTGAAGCACACCGACGTAAACGTCGGTGTCACCCTCGTTATTAATTGTCAGGCATCCATATAGGCATGTGTTCTTGATGTATAATGGAAAATGACTATATTAAAAATGGGCACATTACTTATGGCATTAAGGGAACACAATGAATCGGTTTGTTTTGCTTGGTCTTATAGTGATTATTGGAGGTGCGATTGTGGGTATATTCTCTTGGCTCTTTAACAAGAAAGATAGTAAGCCTAAGTCAGATGCTAGCCTACACGAAGTAGAGATCGAAGGTAATAAGCTTGTTCTCGTACCATCCAGCCAGAGTCAGGCGAGAGCAGATTCTGTATTACCAAACAAAGGATCAGAGGATGCCTCTTCTATTATTTCCCCTCTTGTCTCCGAAGAGAAATCGGCATCAATAGCACCTGATGCTGATGAGCCTATTAATTATCTTCCAAACGAACGAAGTTCTTGGGTTGTATATGTTGAATTTGAAGGTAATCCGCATCTTGATGTTAAGGCCGTGGCAAATGTTTTTGATAAGGAATGGCGTAAAACATATGGCGGCATGACCATCTATGGATTAACTCCGGATTCTGGATCATGGACATTTCTTATTAGTCGGGATGGTCCTAAGGTTGTGACGAAAATTCAACTTGCTTTTGACTATTATCAAAGTTGGAATGAAGAGGCTCAACTTGCTACAGAGAAAGATTATGAGCTTCGCTTAAAAGGTATTGAAGAAGCGGCTAAAGCATTAGGTAAACCTATAATGTGCCCATCCAAAAATCCTAAAGAAGCTGCCAGTTTTGGTTTGAAGTTGAAGGATATCCACGAGAGTTTTGATAAAGAAGCAATCCTAGTTTTAAGTGCTCCTCAGGGAAAATCTTTTGATGGAAAGCAAGTCTGGGATGTTATGTTAAGCCTTGGTCTTCGGTGGGGAGATATGGATTTATTTCATTGCCAAAACCTAGGGAAAGAAGGAGATGACAGCTTCTTCAGTGTTTGGACGACTACCCAGCCCGGATATTTTATTCCAGAGCACATTGCAGAAGATAAGGTTCATGTCGAGAATTTAGTGTTCGGGTTCTCCATACCACGCTGCTTTGATCCGGTTAAGACTTTTAGTGTTATGAGTGAGGTCGCAGAGTACAGCAAGAAACGGCTTGGTGGAACAATCTTAGATGCAAATGATAAGCCGGTAAATATGGATAGTATAAAGAAAGACATACAGAAAACCGTGGATAGCTTGAAAGAGCAAGGTTTCGATCCCGGTTCCGGCGATGCCTTGCGGCTTTTTTAAAATCAATTCATATGGTCTATGAAGTGTATGGCTTGCGTTTAATCTATATGGCATCTTTTGTCCTATTATTTGAAGGATTTACGGCGGTGATTTTATCGTGGCGGGTGGGTCCGACGTTTATGTCGGGGCGGCGTAGCTGCAAGAACTCTTTCCAGTTGCCAAGCATACCAGATAAACTTACTATAGATTTCAGCAATGAATCACGATAAACAGCAGGGCAGGTGATGGCTTCAGAGGGCAAAGTCTTCTTGTGCTGAAGCACACCGGCGTAAACGTCGGTGCCACCCTCGTTCAGATTGCTTCGGGCTGCTCTATTTGTAACCCGCCCCTGTGAGGCCTCTTGATGTAGTCTTTTGGGCTATCCCCAATCTTCTCAAGGCAGGCATTACTGCAGACGGAAACGAGGAGGGGAATGACGTCCGCTGCCACCGGTTGCGTTGTCCAGTACTGTTCCATGCATGCGGCTTCACCTCCACAAACAGAGCAGTAGCATTTGCCCGTAGGCCATTCCCATCGGTGAATGCTTAGGTTTGGAAAGGGTGGTCGTATCTTGTAGTTGCCATAGAGGGCTCTCGTACTGATGCAGCTATTAGACAAGTGGCGACACTTGGTCATCTCATATGGGAACCAGTGAAGGCGATATGATGTATAAGGCTCGAATGCTTTCAGGCTAACGCAGCCAGATATCTCTCGAGGTATACTGGATATATTGCTCCCGTAAAGGACAAGCCGTTCAAGGGCTTTACATTCTCCAATTGTCTCCGGCAGCGTGTTTAAAGCCATGTAGTCATGCCTGTCCATTATTTTGCCTAGATTGAGCTCTTTTACGTCCTTTTTTGCAGTAATGTCGATAATCTCACAGGCAATATCCCATGCCCTTTGTGACTGTGATGGAGGATCAACATGGAAGGCAGTCTCTGGCCAAACCATGGGGGTGTTTTTCATACGTGCAAGATCTTTGTCAGATTCAACCCCATCGAATCTGTTTTCCCAAATGTAGTATTCGTTGAAGCAATCGCATTTGCGGTAGTCAGTGAGGCATGTTTGTGCGTCAACATCTTCTGGTGTACTCATATTTATCCCGGCGAAGGGATCAAGCTCCGCCTCTTTTTTGCGAGTCAGGGGCTTTATCAATTCCATGAACAGCCTTAAAATACTCATTGTTATGCTTCCTCAATTAATGTCTTTGAAGCTTCATTCGTTCATGCAGTATTTCTTCCCGATCATCCGATATGAATATTAGGTGTGATTGGTCACTTATGCAACATGAAACACCGCCGGTTGTGTGCCGGGGATGGGATGGCATTCGTCGTTGACATCGACGTGCATGTCGGTGCCACCAGCGACGGGCTTTTTAATTATACGGCGGAAATCTGATAACAGCGGCTAGGGGAGAATGATCGATTCAAAATCCTTGTCCCAGAAGTAGCGGACTTTGGATTCGGTTTCGCTGTTGAGCCCCAACATGCTTTCGAGCTTGCCGTGGCCGTCGTAAAAGACGGTGGATATCTTGTCGATGTGGCGCGCGTGGAGGCGGCCGCCGTATTCGACGGGGCTGGTGTCGCGGAAGGGGTTCCAGCTGGCGCAGCTCAGGTGCTGGCCGCTATCATGCCAGTATTTGTTTTTTGCGCTGTCGCCAAGCATGACGACGCGCGCCGGGTTGGGGACTTTCCGCAGGTTGTGGAGCCAGATGTGGGGGCGGCCGTAGGGGCCGTTGTTGAGCGGGAACTGCTCTTCGAGAAAATTCCAGTGGAAAGTGTTTGTATGGTCCCACCCCGGAGTATACATGCCGAAGCCGGTGGTGATATGAATGCCGTAAGGGCCGAACTGCCCGTGGGTGCTGGGGTCGTTCAGTTCCTCGGCAAGTTTCGGGTTTTCGGGACAGCCGAAAACGTTCCTGTCTTCTACATAGGCGCCGCTGTTCGAGGGGGCGTAGGACGCGCCATAGCCCGAGTCGCCCTGTGTTCCGGTGAGGAAGGGGACATAGAAAATGGCACGGCCGTCTGCGCAGGTCCATTTGTTAATGACGCGGCCGCGGTAGTCGCCGGAGTACATGCTGTGGCCCAGATAAGTCTGCTTGATATTGCTCATGCACTGGACGGCGCGGGCGGAGGCGATAGCCTTGTGCAGTGCCGGCAGAAGGAGGGAGGCGAGGATTGTGATAATTGCAATCACCACAAGCAACTCCACTAGGGTAAAGCCGCCAGCGACCAGATTTTCCCGTCTTTTTTCAACCATTTGCCCGTCCTTTCCGCCAGATTTCCTAGTATATAGCAGAGCGATATATTTCAATCTATCCCTTACTATATACCGGGCAGAATATAAGTCAAGTTACTTATCTGGAATCTGTGGGAAATGGGGATTTGATGCTGAAAAATGGCGAAATAGTCCTGATAGTGGTTGATTCATGCCAAATGCGTCCATGTTTGGGCATGAAAAATGAATTTGGGAGGAATGAAGCCGTCAGAGGAGAAGAGGGATTCTGCTCGCGCGGTTGGCTCCGGGGTTCATCCCGTGCGGCGCAGGTGGAAAATTTTTACTGCTTGGACTGAGTGCTGATCGCAGGTTCAATCCACTCAGTTTGATTTGATCCACGAATGAGCTTGCCCGTCTCGACTTCAATCTCAAAGAAAGACAAGGATGCCATTATCTTTGAAACTTCAGCTTCAGTGGCTCTGCCTGTCGCTTCTTTATCAAATATCACGGACATTGACGCTTTGGGAGCAAGCATTATCGAAATGTCGCCTATTGGAGATGTCTTGCCGTTGTCTGCAATTTCCATTTCAAAGCGTCTTTGCTTGCCAATAAAATTGCATACAGGATTTTCGCCACGGTGGATGTAAATTGACTTTTTGATGTGCTCGCCAGCGAGGCGGTCTGTCTGTACGCGAACAAGCTGTTTTCCGTCTTTACCTGTCAGGGCAGATTTGGTCAATAACGAGGAGAGAAGGATTGGCCTTTTCCCTTTGTTTCCAATGATGAGTCTAAGCAACCTTACCTTCTGGTTGTCATCCTTTGATTCGGTATATTCAAGCTGTACAGAAACCGCATTCGATGCGCTTTCTGTAGTGCTTTTGTCCTTCTCGTCAGTAAAAACGAGGCTGCACCCGGCGCAACAAAGAATGAATATGAAAGCAGCTTTTTTCAATTTACGCCCCTCAAGAATTGTTTCACTGTGAGCATTGCTATAGCGCATAGAATCCTCTCGTCCCGATCGTCCCATATGAATAGAATAGTAGGCCTGACTGGCCGCTTATGCAACATTAAACACGGGCGGTTGCGGGGGGGATGGTCGGGCAAACCCCCGCGCAGTATATCAATATGCTATTGAACATCATTTTCTTATGCATATAATTGACCCGTTCATTACAATGTATAAGGTCGATCATGCTATTTAATTCGTATACCTTTTTCATCTTCTTTGCTGCGGTTCTGTTGGTCAGCAGGGTTATCAGTAACTGGACGGTGAGAAAGTCTTTTCTCCTTCTGGTGAGTTATCTTTTTTACGCCGTATGGAACCCGCCCTTCGTCTTGCTGCTTTGGATATCCACGATCATCGACTGGGTGGTTTCAAAGCAGGTCCACGCAACCCGTAACCGGCACCGCAAATTCATATTCCTTCTGGTCAGCCTTTTCGTCAATCTGGGGATGCTGGCTTATTTCAAATACGGGACTTTTGCGCTGGAGAATTTCAACCTCCTCTCAGACGCGCTCGGCTGGGGCTGTCACTTCGGGAAGATGGATATTATCCTGCCGGTCGGGATTTCTTTTTATACCTTCCAGACCCTCTCGTACACGCTTGATGTGTATTACGACCGGATAACTCCCTGGGATTCGTTTCTCGATTATGCGCTGTATGTGACCTTCTTCCCCCAGCTTGTGGCGGGGCCGATCGTACGCGCGCCCGAGTTTCTTGAGCAATGCAAAACTCCATGCAAGGGGAACGGCAACCAGCTTGGCTGGGGCTTTTGCCTCTTTGTGATCGGCTTGTTCGCGAAAGTTGTTCTTGCCGATAATCTGTGCGCTCCCGTGGTTGAGAAAATTTATTCGCAATCCGCCGAGGCCGGGTTCCTTTCCGCGTGGACCGGCACCCTTGCCTTTGCCATGCAGATTTTTTACGACTTCTTCGGATATTCCACCTGCGCGATCGGGGTGGCTCTCTGCCTCGGTTTTGAGTTGCCGGACAACTTCAGGTTCCCCTACGCATCCCTTGGCTTTTCTGATTTCTGGCAACGCTGGCATATAAGCCTCTCCTCATGGCTGCGGGATTACCTGTATATTCCGCTGGGGGGGAACAGGAAGGGCACGGGGCGGACTTACATAAACCTGATGCTGACCATGCTGCTTGGCGGGTTGTGGCATGGCGCGTCATGGATGTTTGTGATCTGGGGCGGGTTGCACGGGATATATCTGATTGCGGAGCGGTTGCTGGTAAAGTCTTTCATCGGCCGGTGGGCCATATGGAAGGGCTTTGGGGGCAGGCTGGCGATAATGGTTTTCACCTTTATCCTCGTCTGCATCACGTGGGTGTTTTTCAGAGCCGGTGACCTTGCTTCGGCCTTTGAAATATTGCGTTCCATGCTTTATCCCAAGGATGCCATTGCGTTCGTCTCGTCGGCCCTGGACCCGGCCGCGTCGATCAAGGATATTGAGGGGGTTTGGCTTGGCGCCAATAAATATGGGAAGATCTTTGCCCTTACCATCGCTTCGCTGGTGTTCCATTACCGCTTGCGGAGCTCCAGTATCGAGGAGTGGTTTGGCAAAATGAATTCCGTGCTGCGCGTAATCATCCTTGCGGCCATGATGTTTGTCACATTCATCTCAATGGGGGGTAATGATAGTGCCTTTATCTACTTCCAGTTCTAACAAGCGCATGCCGGAAATGGGGTATCTCCGGTTATGGGTGGGCGTGCTTGCCGTCTTCGCCTTGACCGTATTCTCCCTTGAGGTGTATCTGCGCCATAAAGGATGCACGCCGCAGATTTATGACAGCAAGGTTCTCTGGTCTTTCCATCGCAGCGACGTTTATTCCGAGAATGGTAAAAAGCGCATTGTTATTGCCGGAGCCTCCCGCGCCTTGCTTGACATCGTTCCGTCGGTTTTGCAGGACAGCTTTCCAGAATATAAGGTGAAGATGCTGGCAATCGACGGTTCGCCTGCCTACGAGACAGTCAAGAGCCTTTGCGAAGACCCGGACTTTGACGGCGTAATTCTCTGGAGCGCATTGTCCCCGACCGTTTTCCCGGCGGGGGATGAGTATAAATACAATAAGACTCCTGAATACAATCGTTATTACAATTATCAATCCAGACACACCGAGATGCTGGATAAATATATTAACTGTTTAATCGACGTGCAACTCGGCAGCAGGCTTGTATTGCTGTCAAAATCCGCTTCCCTTAAAAACCTTTTCAGCAAGAAGCCTAAGCAGCCTTATATTGCCATGAACCTTGATCGCTCGATCAGCGCATATTACAAGACGCGAATGACTGAAAAAGAGCGGCAGAAGTTAAAGGACTACCGCATACATATAGAACAGGGCCGCAGTCATAAACTGGACTACCAGCGCTTTGCCGACTTTGCTGAAAATGAGCTTTCAA
>JAFGWW010000472.1 GCA_016936955.1 Planctomycetota bacterium
AAAGATCGCCAAGTGGAAAGAGGCCAAGGATAAAGCCAAGAAGCAGCTGCGCGAAAGAATGCGCAAAAGATATGAGAAGAAGAACAAGAAGTTCGGCGACGAGGACAGCGCGGATCTTGACGAAGCGGCCGACACCGCAGCCAACGCGGGCGTTGATGTGGACGAGGTCGAGGATATTCTCGACAAGGCCGCCGATAAGGATTTGACCGTAAAGGAACTCAAGGAACTTGCCGGAGCGGTTTCGAAAAAGATCAAGGGCGGAGCCGATCCGAAGGAAGCCGCCGAGAAGACCAAGGAATTCATCAAGGAAAAGACTACGGCCCGCGAGGTATTGGAAGCCATCAAGGGTTGGAGCGAAGAAAAATAAACGGCACAGCGGACACGATCCGTCCCCCGCATTTCCGCTTGCCGCACAATTTCTGAAAGGAGCGCAAAATGGAACCGGGGTTTGCAAAAGCAACAAGGAGCCAGCACCAATGATCATCGTAATGAAAGTCAGCGCCACCGAGGAACAGATCCAGGCCGTGACCGGCAGAATCGAGAAAGCCGATTGCGTGCCCAATCTCGACCGCGGCGCCGAACGCGTAATTGTCGGCATCCGCACCGGCCGGCACGACCTCACGCCCGACCAGTTCGAGAACCTTCCGGGTGTGGACCATGTGGTAAGGATTCTCAAGCCCTACAAGCTTGCGAGCCGCGAGTTCCATCCAGACGACACCGTCTTCAAGGTCGGCAACGTCGAGATCGGTGGCAACAAGCTTGTCGTCATGGCCGGCCCTTGCGGGGTCGAGAGCGAGGAGCAGATCTTCTTCACCGCCAAGGCCGTCAAGGCTTCGGGGGCTGATATCCTCCGCGGCGGGGCATTCAAACCGCGCACCAGCCCCTACGCTTTCCAGGGCATGGGCGAGGAGGGCCTCAAGCTTCTTTCCGCCGCGGGTCGCGAGTATGACATGCCGGTGGTTACCGAAGTCGTCAACCCGCGCAACCTCGATCTCGTGGCGGCTTACGCCGACATTATCCAGATCGGAGCGCGCAACATGCAGAACTTCGAACTGCTCAAGGAAGCGGCTGCCCTGCGCAAGCCCATCTTCCTCAAGCGCGGCCTCGCCGCAAAGATCGAGGACCTGCTTATGTCGGCCGAGTATCTTCTCGCGGGCGGCTGCGACGACGTCATCCTCTGCGAGCGCGGCATCCGCACCTTCGAAACCGCGACCCGTAATACGCTGGACATCTCAGCCGTGCCGGTGCTCAAGAAGCTTACCCACCTGCCGGTGGTGATCGATCCGTCCCACGCCAGCGGCGTGCGCGATTATATCCCGAGCCTGACCTTCGCCTCCATCGCGGTTGGCGCCGATGGTCTCATGATCGAGGTTCATCCCGACCCCGCCTGCGCCCATTCCGACGGACCGCAGTCGCTGCCCTTCGAGATGTTCGACCAGCTCATGAAAGACTCGGCAAAAGTCGCCGCGGCGGTTGGCCGCTCTATTTAGGCTGACAGCAATATGAAATACCGGGGCTGCCTGCGGGCAGCCCTTTTTTCATGGCCCGCCTATTTCCCATTTATTCCGGAAGAGGCCAGGTAGGGTTAAAATGGGGGCTACCGCTTACTCATCGGCATTTTCGGGACAAATGGGGCTGTTTTATGCCTGGAAAGGATATTTTGCAATTGCCCGTGTCTACCCTCAAATCTCTTCCAATTCAATACTTGTAATTATACCGGTTTGGGCTTATGCTATTGGCGGGAGCAAGTAGTGGCTTCCCGGTTATTTTGCGTTCTGTTCCGGGCAAATTTTGCTTTATAACAAAACGTTATGCGCAGCTATCAGCTACCAGAACGCGGCGGCAGCAGGCCGTCACACAGGCACTAGCACAGGAACGAGGTCATGGCATTATTCGGCGTATTCTCCGGCAAAAAAGAAGAGCCGGCGGAGCGGTACATCATTGTCAAGGATTCCAAGCAAGTCAAGGTGGAAAATCCGCTGCGCGCGATGCTACCCGCCATTTACGCCCAGAAACCGTGCGACGATTTCGCCATGCGCGACGAGATCCTCGAGGACGCCGACAGGGTCACCCGCGACTTTCTCCACGCCTGCCGTCTTCCTCTCGAAACGCTCCCGAAGGTGATCCACTCCAATTTCGAGGTACTGCTCAACATCCCGGTGGTATACGATCTTTTCGTCGCCCTCAAACGCCAGAAGATCACCACCCTATATGAAAACAACTTCTCCCTGCAGGCTCTGGTCCAGGCCTGCGCCTTTTATACCAAGACCGAGTTCGGGCAGGACATCGCCGACAACCTTATGCTCTTCCTCTTCGGGATTTCCATGCGCCACCTCGGCTTCCACTCGCTCAAGCGGGACGAGAAAGACCTTTTCATGCAGTGCCGCCAGTGGGACGTAACCGACGCGCGCCAGAAAAGCCTTCGCGACCAGTTCCTCAAGCGCTACCGCGTGGCGGCCGACAAAATGGCCTCATCCGCCATCGAACGCCTCGGCGATATCATTGGTAAGGAGCATACCCTCTCCAAGGAGCAGTACAAGGAGCTCTTCCAGATCGTCCGCTACTCGACCCGCATGATGGGGCGCACGGCCGAACAGATCAAGGGAGACACGCGCGAGAGCATTTACGCATCCACCACCTACATCGCCATGTGCTACAACATCGCTTCGGCATGGTGCTCGAAGAAGAAGCGCATCCCCCTCATCCTCGCCGAGGAGTGGGGCCGTTCGCGCCAGTCTTTTTCACAGAAGACGACGAATGACCGGGCCTCCCAGAACATGCAGGCCCTGAGCGACCTCTTCCGTATCTGCCGCTGCACCATTATCCCGAACTTCCAGGGCAATGGCACCGACGCGATATACTCGACCACCGACAACATCCTGGTCAAGGAGGTTGACGTGGTGGCCGAACTCAAGGAAGGCTCCGACACTTCGGTGCGCCGCTTTGTCCATACCCTCGGCAGCGGCGGCGGCGTCGACAGGTCGGCGGGCAAACGCACGGCGGCCGATATCCGCTCCCGCCTGCGGGAAGGGGAGAAGGATGCCCTCGAGGTCAACCGTTCCCTCATTATGAAGCGCTGGCAGTGCTTCAGGTCGAAGAGGGCGATTCAATACCAGTCGCGCAGCCTGATGGAAGCTATTGAAAAAGACCGCAGGCAGACCGACGACCCGAGCGACAGCGAACTCGAACCGCTCGACTGATCCGACTTCCGCGTGCCATGTTATCCGCTATTATCTGAAATAACCTACATGTCCGGACAAGACAGGCCATTCTTACGCATTCTCCTCGGCCCTACGGCCTCGGGGAAAGAACGCTCCGCCCTCGCCAGCGCAAAGCTCCTGGGCGGGGATATCATATCTGTTGACTCCATGAAAATTTATCGCGGCCTCGACATCGGCACCGCCAAGGCCAGTCCCGAGATGCGCAAACTTGTGCGCCACCATTGCCTCGACATCGCCGAACCGACCGAGGTATTCAGCACCGCCCGGTATGTCAGCGCGGCGGAGGATGCGATCAGTTTAGTATCCGCCGAGAACCGCCCCGTAATCCTCTCCGGCGGCACGGCGCTCTATTACAAAAATCTTCTCGAAGGAATTTTCGAAGGCCCATCCGCCGATCCCGCTGTAAGAACCGAACTTCTCGCCCGCGCCGAGAGCGAAGGGCACGAAGCGCTTTACGCGGAACTAGAAAGCCTAGATCCGCAGGCGGCGCAGAAAATTCACCCCAACGATATCCGTCGCGTGGTGCGCGCCCTTGAAGTCAACCGGTTAACCGGCAAGCCTATCAGCGCCCACCAGACCCAGTGGGGAAAATGGGATATGCGATACCCCTGCGCCATGGTCGCTATCGACTGGCCCCGCGAACTTCTCTACAAGCGTATCGAAGAGCGGGTAGATCGCATGGTTGATTGCGGTATCGAGGAGGAGGCGCGCATGGTTTTTGAAAACCGCGAAAGCTACGCCCACACCCCGCTTCAGGCCGTGGGCTACAAGGAGTTTTTCGATTACTTTGAAAGCAAAGCCACCTTCGACGAGGCGGTAGACTTGCTCAAGAAAAACACGCGCCACCTCGCCAAGAGCCAGATGACGTGGTTCCGTAAATTTCCCTGCGAGTGGCTCGAAATGAAAGAGGGGATGACCGCCGACGATGTGGCTGGCGCGGCGGTCGAGATCTGGAATAAAGCCGTAAAGGAACAGCAGTAATGACACGCAAATGCGTCTCCCTTTTCAGCGGAGGCCTCGACAGCATGCTCGCCCTCGCCATCATGGCGCGGATGGGATTTGAGGTGACGGCCTACCACGGCGTCAGCATCTTCCACGACAAGGGCGACGGGCAGGACCATATTGACGAAATACGTAATCGCTGTTTCGAGCTTGGCGCCCATGATGTGGTCTGCACCAACATGAACCAGAAGATGATAGCCTTTACGAAAAACCCGCAGTACGGGATTGGCAGCATGCTAAACGCATGTGTCGACTGCCGCGTTATGAATGTCCTCGAAGCGAAGCGGGTCATGGAGGAGGTCGGCGCTGGCTTTCTCGTTACCGGCGAGGTTCTGGGACAGCGCCCCATGAGCCAGAAGCGCAACGCCGTGGCGCGTATCGACAAAATCCTTCGCGGCCACGGGCTCGACGGCCTTCTTCTCCGCCCCCTGAGCGCCAAACTTCTCGATCCCACCATTCCGGAAAAAGAAGGATGGGTCGACCGCGAAAAGCTTTACGAGCTCTACGGCCGCAACCGCCGCCCGCAGATGGAGATGGCAGAGGAGTTCGGCATCACCAGTTACCCCGCTCCCGCCGGAGGCTGCCTCCTCACCGATCCCGGCTTCTGCATCCGCATGCAGGAAGAGATGGAGACTGACCCCGAATGGGACGAAGAGGATGTGCGCTGGCTCCGCTGCGGAAGGCACTACCGTATCTCACCTACGACGAAAATAATCGTGAGCCGCAACGAGGCCGAAGGCAATATCATGTTTGATCTCATGAAGGAAGGCGACATCGCCTTTATCGCCATCGACCGCCCCGGCGCTTTCAGCGTAATCCACGGCCCCGCCACGGATGAAGCCAGGCGCGTCGCCTGTGGCCTTGCGGTTTATTATTCCAAACTCCGCGACCAGGGCGAAGCCCGGATCTGCCTCCAGAAACCGGGGCAGGAGATGGAAGACGGCGAGATTATCGGCACCATGCCGGTTGTCACCCCCGAGGAGGTGGACGATATCTATGTGGGAACGAGGAAATAAAAACCGATCGCGCTCCGTGGTAAGGTAAACGTGTTTTCATTTTACGGGGAAAACGGCTTGACCGCCGGGAGCATACTAAATACCATATTCCTGTTGGCTTATAGATGAAGGGGAGATAATGCCTGCTATTGAGATTACGTTCAACGGCCAGACCGAGAGGACCATCAATCTTGATTCTCAGGTTTATGTGATCGGCCGACAGGAAGGCTGCGAGATCCGTATCGACAACCTCGGTATCAGCCGCGCCCACGCCCGCCTGCTGATCGACGGCGACGGATACTGCGTCGAGGACATGAACTCCTCCAACGGCACCTACGTCAACGGCGAACAGGTAAAACGCTACCACCTCAACGACAGCGATGAAATCGCAATCGGCAAATACCTTCTCGTATACCGCGCCGGCGGCAAACCCGTATCCGGGCCCAAGATTACATCCGACGCCAATGAGGCCGGCGGCATGGCGGCCATGATGCCCGAGGATGCCCTCAATACCATGGCCATGGATGGCGACGCCCTGCGCAAGCGCCTCGAGGCCATGCATAAGGAAAAAGAACAGGAAAACGTCCGCGCCACCGAAGCTACCCATGCCAAGGGCGGGGCCAAGGTCGAGATGGCTGAACTTAAAGCCCGGGAAACCGAGATACGGATGATGAAGAAAAGCGCTACCCTCAAGGTGGTCGTCGCTGTAGCCATCCTCGCCGCCGCCACGGTTGCCGCTTACTTTAGCCTGCTGAAGTAATATTGCGGTCAAAAGATAATATGAAAAGCAAAGGGCGACCATGATGGCCGCCCTTTTTGTTTTATCACAATTGAAAAAAATTAGTTCCCGATCGATTCATCCGAGTTGTAACTGCCGGGGTTAATTACTTGGATTCAGGCTTCTTTCCGGCTTCCTCTTTCTTCTCCGGTTTCTTTCCGTCTTTCTTGTCCGGCTCTTCCTTTTTTTCGTAGCCGATCTGTTCGGGGTATTCTTCCTCCACCGTCTTGAACCACTCGAGCCACTTACCCCTGTCGGTATTGCGTTTGGCAATGCTGAACTGTTCGTTGAAATATATTGCCTGCCCCGTAATGTCCTTGAGCGCGTTATGGGCGGCGCGCATGACGCTGCGGTCGGCGTTGGTGCCTTGCAGTTTATCGATCAGCAGACGAGTGGCTTCCTTTGCCCTGAGAGCTCTCAGCACCTTGATCGAAGAGAGGGTGGCCATGTGCGAGCTGCTGCTCTTCGCGCAGGCGGCGACAAGCGAAATAGCGTCCTTGCCGATAGCCTGCAGGCGTTGCTCCGAACTCTCGCGCACGGATTCATCAATGCTCGAAAGGTTACCAATCAGCATCTCTATCTGCTTCTTGAGAGCCGGGTCGATCTCTTTCTCTTCCTTCTTCTTATCCTTGTTTCCTGCCTCTGGCGCGGGTGTTTCCCCGGCTTCGCCCTCAGCCTTTCCTGCTTCGGTATCCTTGTTCTCTTCCACGGTGGGTGTTTCAGCCACCGTCTCGGTTTTCTTCTCCTCCCCGGGCTGGGTTACAACCGTGGTCTGCCTCGGCTTGAGAAGGGATCCTCCGCGAGTGATCTTGCGTATGCGTTTCTTGTCCATCTCCTGGATTACGTACGAATCGGAGTTGCTGTCGGTATCGTCTCCAAAGAAGACCTTGATCTTGATCGTCGTCTCGGTCTCCTCGAGTATCTCCCCGCGGATAACATTACCGCTCCGCAGCAGGATCTCGTCCGCCTTTACGGGAATGGAGAGCATGATGACCGCGCCCAGAGCAAGCATCAGTTTGCGCATTCGTAATCCTCCATAGATCATTGACTCAAACCGCTGAAAACTATACAGGCTGCCCGCTGCCGAGGTTGTAAATCCATTTCATATCCGCGATCGGATATTTCACGTAATCCGAGGTTTTGAAATACAGCGCGAGCTCCCGCTTGGCGCTCTTGGGGGAGTCGCTGCCGTGGATCAGGTTCTGGGTGCGGGAAATGCCGAAGTCGCCGCGGATGGTTCCGGGCTCGGCTTCGGGGCCGAAGGTGGCGCCCATCATCTTGCGGCAAACGCGGATCGCGTCGTTGCCCTCGATCGCCATCACCACCACGGGCCCGCAGGTAATGAATTTGAGAAGGCCGGGATAAAAAGGCTTGCCCGCGTGTTCGGCGTAATGCTTCTTCGCAGTAGCGAGGCTGATCTGCATGATCCTCATCGCCGCGATGCGGAAGCCCTTGTTCTCGAAGCGGGAAAGGATCTGCCCGATAATGCCGCGCGCCACGCCGTCAGGCTTAACAATAATAAGGGTTCGCTGAAATGCCATGCTGAATTCCTCCGTATTTGTTGAGGTTAATTATTTCGTTTAAGCTCGGAATTTATTTTATCAGCGCTGTGCCTCTTCTCCCCTTTGCCGATTCCGGGGCAGTTCTCTTTCTCCTGCTCCCAACTCTCTTCGTCAGCCACAACCTCCGGCCACCAGGGAAAAGTCTTACATTGAATGGGGCGGTTCTCGTAAACCTTGCACCTTCCCTTCTCGTCAAGAAAGATGCAGTCCCCGTTAGGGGCGTCCACCAGGGCAAGGTGCATCCCCACCTGGCGAAGGTAGGTTTTGGCAAAGGCCTCGAAACTTATGTCGAGAACCCCGGCGATATCCCTCGCCTCCTCTTCGGTAATCCATACGTAACCGCCAGGCCCCCTGCAGCAACGTCCGCACCCCTGACAATCAAACGGCAGCCCGTCCTTATACCAGGGCGCATCCTTCTTCTTGCCCATTCTCTTTTCAGTCCTCCGCCTCTTCTTCGCTGTGGGTCTCATGGGCGCCAGTGGCGGAGGTCGCTCCGCGCGCGGGCTTGCGCCGCATGTTGCCGAGCAGGCTAAAGACCACATATCCGTTAAAGGCGACGAAAAGAACCTCTACCGGAAAGCTGTAAAGCAGGCCGAGGAGGAAGAGGAAGGCGACGAAGGTGGTGAGCTTTTTCCTGCCGCCCACATATTTGTTGGCCGCGTGGACAAAACGCCAGCGGCTTATCATCAGCACCCCGATGACCAGCATGTAAACCCCGATGACGTAAGCCTGCATCGCGTCGGTCTCGCTCTGCGCCTGGGGGCAATACTTGACCAGCGCCGACCAGAGCGGACGAACCGCGTGGGCCACATAATTCTCCTGGCAGAGCAGAACCGTACTAACCACGGCTCCCGCCGCCGCCGGGCTCGGAAGGCCGGTAAAATAATTCTTGTCCGCCGTGCCGATCTCAACGTTGTACCGCGCGAGGCGAATGATGGCGCAGGCGGCGTAGATGATGCCGCATACCATAACCAGCCCGTACCAGTCCTTGCCGTCGCGCTGGGCCTGGATCCAGAGGCTCGCTACGCTTATGGCCGGTGCCACGCCGAAGGAGCAGTCATCGGCGAG
>JAFGWW010000473.1 GCA_016936955.1 Planctomycetota bacterium
GCGCTGCTAAAATCTGTCGGCACTATCGCAATACCCCCCGGCGCCGCGTTGCTTGTAAACTTCCTTGCCGGCGGCGGAATGTTCGCCATAACGTTCATGACAACCGAGCCGGTTTCGGCACCGATGCACAAGAAAGCGATATGGATCTACGGTATCCTGATCGGACTCC
This sequence comes from Planctomycetota bacterium, assembly GCA_016936955.1. Lineage (GTDB taxonomy): Bacteria > Planctomycetota > SZUA-567 > SZUA-567 > SZUA-567 > JAFGWW01. The sequence goes on from JAFGWW010000473.1 coordinate 170, forward strand.
TGGCGGCGACGATACGCACCATGTCCGCCTTCAACGCGGGATTCATGTTCTCCATTCTCCTTGCCAACATGTTCGGCCCCATCATCGAGATGGGATGCAAGGAATACGATGCATGGAAAGCAGCAAAGGATAAACAGTGAGCGAACAGAATCAGGACAACCCCGGCATCTTGGCGAAGATGCGCACATACGCCTCGGGCCACGGCAACCCGAACATGGTGCGCCTTTATACCATTATATACGTTCTCGTCATTACTGCATTCTTCGGCGGGGCGGTCAGCCTTCTTAATTCAGCCCTCATAAAATATAAACTCGAGAACGAGAAGGTTAGCCAGCAGCAGGTAATTCTCAAACTCCTCGGCCTCATGAAGGAAGACCAGGACCTTTCCGCCAAAGATACCGCATCTATCTTCGAGGATAAGGTTGAGACCTACACCGTTGAAGGCAGGAGAATGAAAGGCACCGACGGCAAGTCAGCCGAATACACATACTACGGCCTCAAGGGCAGCGAGAGCGGTCTATACGTCATTCCGATATGGGGCGACGGCTTCTGGGGGCTGATAGTCGGGCGTCTGGCCATAGACACCAGCAAGGAAGAGATAACCGGCATTGATTTTGTGCGCCATGAGGAAACCCCGGGCCTTGGCGGGCGTATCAGCGACGAGGAGGTCAGGCAGCGGTTCGTCGGTAAATCCTACGCAACGAAAGACGCCGAAGGCCTGCGTATCGACCTCGTGGCAGAAGGTACGGCCGGGGATTCGAAGACAAAGGTTGACGCAATCACCGGCGCGACCGGCACCAGCAGCGGCGTGGAGAAATTGCTTAACGCCGGGATTGACCTGTTCATTGAAATAAGAAAAGGAGGAGAGAAATGAGCCCTCCCCCTGCAAGCGGCATGTCCGTACTCAAACGAATGCTATGGGAAGAGAACCCGGTCTTTGTCCAGATTCTCGGGATCTGCTCCGCACTGGCGGTGACCAACCTCGTCAAGAACACCATGGTAATGGGTGTGGGCCTTATCTTCACCACCGCCCTTTCAAGCTTCACCGTCAGCGCGCTGCGGTCATACACCCCGCGCCGGGTGAGGATGATGGTGCAGATTCTCGTAATCGCTGCGTATGTCATCATGGTCAAAATTTTCCTCGACGCTTTCATGCCCGACATCAGCAAACAGCTCGGCGCGTACGTCGGCCTTATCATCACCAACTGCATTGTCATGGGACGCGCAGAAGGCTTTGCAGCAAGCAACACACCGGGCAAAAGCTTTATCGACGGACTCGGGGCTGGCATCGGCTATACCATGGTTCTACTCATCATCGCCTGCGTCCGCGAACCTCTCGGGCTTGGAACATTCTTCGGCTTCCGCATTGAGGCGATAGAGGAATGGACAAGATGGAACGTCATGGTTATTGCCCCGGGCGGATTTTTCATGCTCGCGATCTTTATCTGGGTTGCGCGGTATGTAAATGAAGAGATTGACCGCCGCGCACGGGCAGGCAACAACTGCGACCATCACGAGCCGAAGAAGAAATAAGGGGATAAATAATGGAAGTAACCGATATCCATCCACTGGTAATCCTCTTCGCCGCCATCACGACGGACAACATCCTGCTTGCCCGCTTTCTGGGCATGTGCCCCTTCCTCGCGGTCTCAAAGCAGGTGAAGAGCTCGATCGGCCTCGGCACGGCCGTCGTCTTTGTCCTGACCTGTACCAGCGTGCTCAACTGGATTGTTTATAACAGCATACTCGTTCCCTACAATCTGGAGTATCTGCAATATATCGTGTTCATCATCGTCATCGCCGCTTTCGTGCAGATCGTGGAGATGGCAATCGAGCGCATCAGCATGTCGCTCTATATGGCGCTGGGGATTTTCCTCCCCCTCATTACGGTGAATTGCGCGATTCTCGGCGGGTCGCTGTTCATGATATCGAGAAAATACACCCTGCTCCAGACCGCAGGTTTCGGTTTCGGCTCAGGGTTGGGATGGATGCTTGCCATTGTCGCCATGGCCGGCATCCGTGAAAAGATGAAGAAGGCCAAGGTCGTGCCCCAGCTCGAAGGCCCCGGAATCGCGCTTATTATCGCGGGCATCATGGCCCTCGCTTTTATCGGCTTCTCCGGCGTAATGAAGATTAACTGACATGGATAAAATCTTACTTGCTATCGAGGTCCTCTGCGGTATATCCCTCGCCCTCACGCTGCTCCTGCTCGTGGCGGAGTTCTTCTTTGCCAATTACGGTGACTGCGAGATCGACATCAACAATGGGGACAAGAAGATCACCGCCAAAGGCGGCGGCTCCCTTCTGAGCACCCTGAGCGAGGACAAGGTCTTTATCCCCTCCGCCTGCGGCGGGCGCGGGAGCTGCGGCTTCTGCAAATGCAAGGTCGATAAAGGTGGCGGCCCGGTTCTTCCGACCGAGACGCCTTACCTCTCGGAAGAGGAACTCAAGAATAACGTCCGCCTCTCCTGCCAGATCAAGGTCAAGGAAGATATCGCGATCAGGATTCCGGAGGAGCTTCTCTCGGTCAAGGAATTCGAGACCACGGTGGAGAGCATCACCGATCTGACCCACGACATCAAAGGCGTGCGCTTCAAACTTCCCGAAGGCGAGACGGTCAGAATCAAAGCCGGGCAGTATATCCAGCTGGTCGCACCGCCATACGACGAGGTGCACGAACCAACCAGCCGCGCCTACTCCATCGCATCGCGCCCTTCAGACGACGAGGCGATCGACCTCATTATCCGTCTGGTGCCAAACGGTATCGTAACCACCTATGTTTTTGAGCATCTCAAGGAAGGTGACAAGGCAAAACTCGTGGGCCCCTTCGGTGATTTCTATCTCCGCGACACCGACAAGGAATGCATTTTCATCGCCGGAGGTTCTGGGCTCGCCCCGTTCCGCAGCATGCTTTACGACATGATCGAAAAAGGGATCAAGCGCAAGACAACCTTCTTCTTCGGCGCCGTCGGTCTGCGCGACCTGTATTTCGTGGAAGAATTCGCAAAGCTTTCCGAGGAGCACAGCTGGTTCAAATTCGTCCCCGCCCTCTCGGGAAAAGAGGAAGGGCATAGCTACGAACGGGGGCTGATCACCGACGTGGTGGCGCGTAGCTTTGAGAAGATGGATAACCACGAAGGCTATCTCTGCGGCAGCCCCGGCATGATCGATGCTTGCGTAAGGGTTCTGACCGCAGGTGGAATTCCGGAAGACCAGATTTTCTATGACAAGTTTGCCTGATAACGATTGGAGAGAAAAGATGAAACAGACTCCTGATCTTGATCGCGCGCAGCAGCGCATGATGCCCGGCGAGCTTACCCTGCACGGTTTTCTCGGCGACGATACGCGCAAGCTTGTCGACATAATCAATGAGGATGGCGACGCGGTTCTCTCCCGCGGAGTGAGCCACAAACAGATCGCCGACCGCCTTGCGGATATTATGGAACAGGGGCGCGACATCATGGAGCGCGAGGTCAATGTAGAGGGACGCTTTACCGTTACCGTCCGGGACGACCGGGGCGTTCTTCCCAGCCCCTTCGGCGACGGATGTTTCGAGAAGGGCGACTGCCACGTTGTCGACAGCGAAACGAAAAGCGAATTTCTCTTCAACGGGCTGACTATCCACATGATCCGCACCTACGGTTTCTACTCGGGCAAAGGCTCGCAGTATCGCCTTGAGCCCGCCGCGCTTATCGAAACGTTCGGCATCAAACCGGAGGCTGAGGAGTAAACAGGGCGGCTGCATTTCTGCAAGAAAAGGGCGGGGAGTATTCCCGGAGGGTGTGGCAATGGCAACTGAGTCGAAGTGTATTGTCAACGGCAAGACCCAGATAATCGACCAGAGCGAGTTCCGCGAAATAATCGGATCACGCTGCGAAGAACTTCTTGCCCTGACCCAGCATCTGGAGCGGCAACCTCTGGACACCTCACTCCTGACCCGCCCGCTCCTTGGCATAATCCTCTCAGAATCGGCCATGACCGAAGAGCTTCTGGATGCGTACGGCGCGCGCTGCAACAAGCGCTGGCATTGCTTCCGCCAGCTTGTCGCCACCTCAAAATGTTTCGCCGAAGCGAGTTACAAACTTCTTCATATCCACCATTCATGGCGGCATTACAACCTGCTTGACGTCGATTCCGACATCGGCAGCGATACGGAAGAGGCCATTCTCTTCTGCAGCAACGTGATCATGCAGCTCGCCTGCGCCTTCACCATCACCGCCCGCAAGCTGGGTATAAATCTTCCGGACAAAAAGCCTGACGGTGAAAAGCTGGCCGAGCACCTTCCGCAGGGAAGGCTCCCCGACAACCGCCAGACCCGCAAGGTTGATTCGGCGGAAAAAACGGTAGCCCATCTCGCGACCGCCTTTCTCAATCTTGCCGCCGAGGCGGAGATTGTGCACATACACAAGAAGGTCAAGGAGATCGACTACGCAACCTGCATCCCCGACCCGGTAAACGAGGAAGCCATAAGGCAGTTGGAAGACAAATTCCACAGTCTGCAATCGATGTACGACACTTTCGTAAGCGACACCGACACCGAACTTCTCGACCCTGACCTCAAGGTGCTGCGCGGACACATCAGCATTATCTATCACCTCATGGAGGTGGGCACCCGCCTGATACATCATTACGAACGCCACATGATGCACTCAACAACCTCCGAGGAGACGGACATCATAACCCGCCCGCTGGTTGACCCGCGAAGCCTCATTCACATTCTCATGAACTACTGCATCAAAGGCAGCAGCCTCTACCTGACGGCGGGCAAGGGACTCTGTCAGGCAATGCTCAAACGTTACGCCAAGATTGAACGCATGACCCTGCCCGTCCCGCGCTACCGCGGATTCCACGTACGCCCCTCAACCATGGTAAGCAAGATTACCCATCATTATGGCAGCGAGGTGCAGATGGAACTCGGTGGCGAGATATACGATGCCAGCGCCCCCCTCGACCTCTTCCGCGCCAATGAGGCGATCAACGCCAAGAAACGCAGGATGCTTGCGCAGGAGATCGGAAAGCTCAACCTCCACCTTCCGGGAACCCTCGAAAGCGATATGGTCAATGCCGTGCGCCAGATCATCACCTCCCTCGCCGCGCAGGGCAAGCTTGTCATATACGAACGCCCCATCCCGCTCGACAAGGTAAAACCTGACAGCGGAGAAACGCTCAATCAGTTCGCCGTTGACGAGATCACCCGTCTTCTGGCCATCGGCAAGATCGATATCGAATCGGATGTCAAGGTCACCTTCATCGGCGACCGGCGCGTGCTCAATGACATAAAACTTCTGGCCGAAAACGGATACGGCGAAGACGCCTTCGGCAACAACATTCCCCTGCCCCAGAAACTCACGTATCTGCGGAAATAAGCGGGAGTTCCATCATTCTCCGCGCCACATATCCCCCACGCCGTATAGCCAAAACCGGCGGCGATTAGCCTCAATTTCTTTTTAAATGCGCCACGGATTTTCTTGCGAAAAATCTGGCAGGACATATGATGCATTCTGCTTATATGAATCCTGAACAGAAAAAGAGAAGAGAGAAACTCCCATGCCAGAACAGAATCAGAAATCGACCCAGAACTCCGCCAGTTACAGCATCTCCCTGCGCCTCCAACTTTCGCGCGAACCCGGCACCCTCGCCCGCGTCGCGACCGCGATCGGCAATGCCGGCGGCGACATCGGGGAGATCTCAATCGTATCGCAGAACCGCGACGAGATCGTCCGCGACATAATCGTCATCGGCTCCAGCCTTGACCACGAGAAGGAACTGGCCAAGGCGGTTGAAGGGCTCGAAGGCGTGACCCTGCTCGAGGTGAAAGACCGCACCTTCGCTTCCCACCTCGGCGGCAAGATCGGCACCCAACTCCGCCAGCCCGTAAACTCCGCAGCCGACCTCGCAATAGCCTACACCCCCGGCGTAGGCCGCGTGTGCATGGCGATCCACGATAACGTGGAGCTTTCTTTCGACCTCACCATCCGCAAGAACACGGTGGCGATCGTCAGCGACGGCACGGCTGTGCTCGGCCTTGGCGACATCGGCCCCGAAGCGGGCATGCCGGTAATGGAAGGCAAGGCAATGCTCTTCAAGAAATTCGGCGATGTGGATGCCTTCCCCATCTGTCTCGCCACGAAAGACACGGAAGAGATTATCGAAACCGTCAAGCGTCTGGCGCCGACCTTCGGCGGCATCAACCTTGAGGACATTTCGGCTCCGCGCTGCTTCGAGATCGAAGACCGCCTCAAGAAGGAACTCGACATCCCCGTCTTCCACGACGACCAGCACGGCACGGCAATCGTATCCACCGCCGCCCTCCTCAACGCGCTCAAGCTGGTGAATAAAAAGATCGAAGACCTCAAGATGGTGGTCTGCGGCGTGGGCGCGGCAGGAACCGCCTGCACCAAGATGATCATGGACGCTGGCGTAAAGAATGTGATCGGCTGTGACCGCAAGGGAGCGATCCACACCGGCCGCGACGACCTGAACGAAGCCAAGCGCTGGTTTGCGGAAAACACCAACCACGAGAAAATTTCGGGAAGCCTTGCCGATATCATCGAAGGGGCCGACCTCTTCCTCGGCGTAAGCGCGCCGGGCATGCTAACGGTCGGCGACCTCAAGCGCATGGCGCCCGATCCGATCATCTTCGCTATGGCCAACCCTGTTCCGGAGATCATGCCAGAGGTTGCCGCGCCGCACGTTGCGGTCATGGCCACGGGCCGCTCGGACTACCCCAACCAGATCAACAATGTTCTCGCCTTCCCCGGAATTTTCCGCGGCGCTTTCGACTGCCGCGCAACCGCGATTACGGAGAACATGAAATTCGCCGCCGCCAAGGCCATCGCCGACCTTGTCGAGAATCCGACACCGGAAAATATTATCCCCTCGCCCTTCGACCCGAAGGTCGCGCCCGCCGTGGCCAAGGCCGTACGCGAAGCCGCCATCGCCGACGGCGTGGCCCGCACCGGGGACCTCTCCATCCCCTTCGCAGAGATGGACCGCTAAAGTAAGCTGCATTACTTACAGCAGCAACAAAAAAACGGGGCGCCGGATTTTCCGGTGCCCCGCTCTATTGTGCAACAGCTTACGTCCAGATTCAGGCGGTCTTGACCTTCATGCTCTTGGCGATGAAGGCGAGCGAATCGGCAATATGCTCGTTCCAATATTCCCAATTATGGACGCCGCTGAAACGCTTGTAGGTGTGGGGGAACTTGATCTTCGTGAGGTGCTTTTTAAAGCTCTCGTTTGACTGGTAAAGAAAATCATCTCGACCGCAATCAAAATACAGGTTCGGACGTTTCGCCTTCGGGCATTTCTCCGCGAGAAGATAAGGGTCATTCGATTCCTTGTCCGCGGTTTTGCAGACCACGGCGATATCGCTTACATCGCTTATGTCGCCGATGCGTTCATGCCCGAAACCGACAGCCGAAGAATGTCCGGCGGCGGTTCCGAAAAGTTCGGGATATTTGAGGCCGAATTTGATCGCTCCGTAACCGCCCATGGAGAGCCCGGCCGTAGCGCGATAGCGGCGCTCCGCGCGGGTGGGGAAGATACGGTCGATGTAAGGGACAAGATCCTTGACGATATAGCTCTCGTAATTGCCGAGGCCGGAGTCGCAATAAAAGGAGCGGACGCAGTCGGGCATGACAATCATGAAAGGATATTTCTCAGCCGTCATCTCGAGAGTGGTGTTACGAAGCCACGCCGTATGGTTGTCCGAGAGCCCGTGGAGAAGATACACCACCGGATAGGGCGGCTTGAATCTATCGTTGATGTAAACATTCACGGTCGAAGCCTTCCCAATAACCTCACTCCGCCGCTCGATTGACAAGATTGTCATGTTGTCTCCTTGTGGTTTTCCACTCTAATATAGCTTTGGTCACTACAAACCAAAAATAGATTTACGATTTACGCTGCACGTTCCATTTGCCGGATTTATAATCCAGGATAAATGATTTTCCGCAGGCTGAACAACTGGCCGTCGTCTTGGGACAACTGTCTCCAACGCTCTTCACAATTGACAAAAGATCGTCGCTTAAATTTCCGGTCTGAACCGAGACCCCGCCCGCCCCACAACCCGGGCACTCCATCTCCGGCTTCGATTCATGGTAATCCGACCAGGCCACAAGCTTCTTGCGCAAGCTCGGCCATTCACCAATGGGGAGGCCAAGAGTAAACTCCTGCCCGTTGGTCCAATTTGCCGTCCGGCTATTGGTTACACGGCTCAGGGCAGGAATCTGGAAATGTAATTCAAGAGTAATGCGGTGGACGGTGCCGGGGCTCTGCATCCCCGTCACGCCCTGAAGCAAGGCCCCGACTCCACGCCCGATAAGACCGTCGGAATTATTCAGGTCTGCCTCATCATTATCAAGATTCCACATCACCTTATACGCGGAAACAGGCACTGTTAAATCTGCCTTAAGGGTTCTTACTCCATCAAGAAGGGTGGATTCCATATATTGCCAGTTGAACCGTATATGGTCATCTGCAAAAGTTACTTTGACCGGTTCAAAGCGCGCTGTAAATCCGTTGCCCATGATCTCGGTTGAAAAATCTAGAACCGCTATGGGCCCTATCTTTTTGCCCGGCGCCCACGGCTCTTCATTTGCAGTCTTCTTGCGTTTGCGATCGCCCTTCCCTTCACCCCTAGCCGTCTCCTCCGGCACTGCAGCATCGGCAGCGGTCTCAGTTACGGCGACTGCGGGTTCGGATTCCGCGGTCTCGCTCTCAACCTGTTCGTTCTCGCTTTCCGTCTTTTGCTTTTTCGTCAGATTTTCATAAAATGCTGCGGCTTGCTTTTCTGCTTCCGGGAATTCGCTCTGTTTCTGCGCGCGGGTAAGTTTCATGAGCGGAACGAAAGATTTATTGAATGCGGCTTTGAAATCAGGGCCGACAACGATAAAAGACGCATCCTCCATCCACTTTTCAACCATCACCACAAACAGCGCCTCATTGTCCCTGCGCAGGGCAGTCGTGCTTTTGAAAAAAATCTCGCCAACCTTCGTGCCGTAATGACGCTCCGGCCATATCATGAAAGGATATGTACAGACAACGCACATGCCTACGAATGTACCGACCGCAGTCAATATTCCGAAGAAATACCAGGCCAGCCCGGTCGGGAATAAGACGAAAAGGCAGATAAGGAAGCCCAAAATCCCGGAGAAAGACTCGTAGCCAACCTCATAAAGCGCCTGCTTGCCATAGCGCAGTAACTCACCATGGAGCCTGTCTGCATCTTCAAAGCAAGGTAGTCCGGATGAGGGAGGATTATTCAGGCCCCCTTCATTACTCGCTCCGTCATCAGAGACAAGGGGGGGCTCCGGCGAAGCTTTCTGAGCCGGTACGCCAAAATCCATATCAAAAGGTGCGCGGCGCAAGTTTACATTCTTCCCCTCTTGCTCGCCCATAATACCCGCCTTTCGCAACTGCCGACTTTCATTACACCCTTAAAAACTTAATCCATATGCAACCTCAAGTCAACCTTCGTCGCCAGTGCAGATTAAGAAGTCGGATCATCCTCATATTTCAAAGAGAAAATCGGGCGTCTTTCTGCTTGCAAGCTTCTTCCCGATCTCTAAGCTTGTATTTATGCAGAATGATAACGGCGGCTCAATTATTGATGCGATAAATGCGGCGACCAGACGGCTGGACGAGAAATCCGGTGGCGCGGTGCGGCTTGTCATTACCGCAGGGCCTACCTGCGAAGACATCGACGCCGTGCGCTTTATCACCAACCGCAGCAGCGGGATGATGGGGGTGACCCTCGCCGACCGCGCGGCGGCGCAGTGGATGAGCGTGCTCCTCATCCTCGGCCCCTCCGCCCTCGCGCCGTCCGACGACGTGGAATGCGTTCGCGTGCGCTCGGCCGAGGACATGCGCGACGCGGTCATGGCCGCCCTGCCATGGTGCGACGCGCTGGTCATGAGCGCGGCGGTGGCGGACTACACCCCGGCGGAACCGCTCGAAGGCAAGCTCAAGAAATCGGACGGGGATCTTGTGATCCGC
>JAFGWW010000474.1 GCA_016936955.1 Planctomycetota bacterium
ACCCCTCCCTCGCCCGCCGGTATTCCGCAGGGCACCATGAGTTCCCTGAACGCGGAGAGGTCGGGCTTTATGTTCACGGCCGTGCCGTGAAAGCTGATCCAGTTGCGAACCCCCACCCCGACAGCCGCCACCTTGAGCGGCACGCCTTCGCCGTTGCGGCTCCTGACCCACGCGCCCGTCTTCCCTTCGACCCTGATTCCTTCAAGGCCGTACTTTGCGAGAAAGCGGATCGTCATTTCTTCAAGCATCCGCATATAGCGGTGCAGGTCCCGGCAGAAATCCTCAAGCCGGAGAATGGGATACACTGTCCATTGTCCGGGGCCGTGGTAAGTTACGTCCCCGCCGCGCCCGGTTTCGTGGTACTCAATACCGCGGGCTGCCAGTCCGGCTTTGTCGACCCGCAGACACGAGCCGTCTCCGGAACGGCCGAGGGTAATTACCGGCCTGTGCTCCACCAGAAAAAGCTTCTCCCTCGCTTCGGGAGAGGCTTTCAATTCCTTGACCGCCTCTTCCTGCCAGTGCAGGGCTTCCTCAAAAGGGATATCCCTGGCGATTTTAAGCTCAAGGGTTTTGCCGTTCTTGCAGTCCATGTCTTCCATAACCATCCGGCGGCGGTGCCTTTCCCTAATACCTTATATTGTCGGGCCGGAGTGACAATAATATTATGGATGCATCTTCATGTCAATTTCAATAGTGGCTTAAATTGCGATAAGTATAAAAAAGTTAAGGCATTACAGGATTAAAGGGAGGTGCTTTAGGGGGGGTTTGGGAATTAGGGGAAAGCTGCGGATGAGTGCGTGGATTGCGGAGCATCAACCGGGCCTGTCCGGTGCCGGAAAGGGGAGAGCTTTATTTCTTCTTTTTGACCGGTGCCGGCTTTGCAGCATTCCGGATCGGGTTCATCTTCATTTCCTTGATGGCTGTTGCCTTGAAGTTCTCAAGGGTGTAGCAAACTCCAAAAAGCACGCCAACCGAAACGGCGGAGCAGACTATGCCAAGCAAGATGCGTTTCCCTGAGCCCATGGCCGGTTTGTTGTAAAACGCGGGTGCGCCTTCGGGACGTGAATTATGGTTGTTCATGAGTGCAAGTTTAGCCCAAGTCGATAGTTCAGTCAAACCATAATAAATGCTTTGCATACTATTTTGGTCTAGAAAAAAGCTTCACATATTGTCATTCTGAACTCTGTGAATAATATGTTCAATGACCTGCAGGCTCTTTTCTACGCTCAGGATGAGATCTATCAAAACAACCTCGCCATGAGATTCAAATGACATCATTTTAAATGCCGGTGATGACATAATGCCGTCATTCCTGACAGACTTTACAGCTTTTTGGGCAAATCTGCAACAGCTTTTCCAGTATTGGTTTATACTATAAAGTCATATAAAATTTAATGCTTTCTTATCGACAATTAGGTTTGCATTTGCCGAAAGTGCCATTAAAATGCGATACGGATAATGCAATAGATGTCGGATTATGATTTCCGGCCTTTATTTTTGTATGTCCCGCTTGTCCCGATAATAAATTATTGCATTTTCCGAAACTAATTGATTTATGTAAATAAATATATCACAAGAGTTAATAAATTTCAGACGTGGCAGCCCATAAAATATCCCTTCCGGGTAATTTGACTAATGTAGGTAAAATGGTATATTCGAGACATAAGAGAAATTTGGCTTATTTTCGGATTGGGATATCATTGGAAGGAAAAAAATGACAGATTCAGCCTTTTCAGGGGGTAGAGGCTTATCTCTGGGCAAAGTTGCGGCATATTGCGGGGTGACGAGAAAGACGATTCTGCGTTGGGTGCAGGAAGGTTTGCTCAAATCTTTCGCTCTTCCGAGCGGGCACAACAGGATTGAGCCGGAAGAGGTAACCCGTTTCCTGAAACAGCACAACATGCCGGTTCCGGCCGAACTTGGGGGTGAGAAACGGCGGAGCCTGCTCATCTGCGAAGACGAAATGCAGATCCGGCGCGTAATGTCCGACCTGCTCAAAAAGCATTTCGATATTACCGAAGCGGAAAACGGGGTGGAGGCCTGCATCAAGCTTGGCCAGAAGCAGCCGGATATCATGACCCTTGATATCAGGATGCCCAAGATGGACGGTCTGGCGCTCTGCCGTCAGATCCGCAGCGACCCCAATCTCCGCCACATGAAAATAATAATCGTGAGCGCCCACATTGACCGCGATCACGAGGAAGAAATAACCGAACTCTCCGACGCGATCATACGAAAGCCATTTTCCCCGGCCGAGCTGGTGAGGGCGTGCCTCGATATTGCCGGCGTTCAGGTTCCGGTGGGTGAATGAGATAACTGTCCTGCGGGACAAGTTTGGTACGGTAAAGCTTTTACGCTTATCCAGAAGGAGTAGACAATGGCTAGCCTGTTAATCCTCGGCCCCGAAAACAGCGAAGCAACGCGCCTGGTCGATTTGCTTTCCGGAGGCAGGCAGAATGTTTTGCGGGTAAGCTCACTCAACGAATTCGAGCGCGTGCTCTCCAGAGTGGAGGCAATTGGGGTCATGTGCTTTTACAATTTCGAGGGCGGCGACGTGATGGACGCGCTCAAAGTAATTGAAAAGAGCGGTAAAAAAACCAAGCTTGTCGTGGTTACCGATTTCTCCAAGAGCAAGGAGGCCGCCGGGGCCATGAGCGCGGGAGCTTTTGATTTCCTCCCCTCGCCCTTCGACCCGACCGAGGTCTCGGCCTGCGCCGCGCGTCTTATCGCAGCCGACATCAAATACGGCTACTCCGACGAGGTCCGCTTCGAGGCCAAGGACGGGGTGCTTGTCCTCAAGTTCCCCCAGGAGGTCACCTTCGAGGCCGCCGCCAATCTCGGTCGCCTGATCGACCGCGGTTTTCCCACCCCCGAACACGGCATTGTCTTCGACCTCGAGAACACCCGCTACTTCAGCTCCAGCGGCATCAGCGTCCTCTTCCAGATTTATACTTCTTTTGAACACCTGAGCGACAGGCTGATCATCTCCGCCGCCCGCCCCCACATCAGAAACACCATGCGCCTCGCCGGCGCCGAACAGTTCTTCTCCTTCTGCGAAAGCATCGAGAAGTCGGTGTGGACGCTTAGGAATAACTAACGTTAGAGTCTGGATTATACGATCGGCACACCAACCTCCCAAATGGCCGCCGGATTAGCGACGGCCATTTTTCATTTCTCCAGATCCTTGTCATATGGACGCATTTGTAGATAATGTCTGAATCAAAAAAGCTTTAACGGATGAGATGACATAAAGGTAAATTATGAAGAGAATATTAAACTGCCTTGCCGAGGATTATTTTTGGCTTTTTGAAGATCATGGATTCAGGATAACTGATTCAGTATATGATAAATGTCTAGGTGGACAAGGAATGATTCTTTTAAGTAACCAGAAGCTGGCAATAAAATTTATAACGGATAGAGACCATTTATATTTGGAGTTTTTCCCAGTTAATCATTGTTGGCCTGTTGATGAATTTGTTACTGTTGATCTTCTTTATACAAAAATTACTGGTAAATATATAGATTCGGCTATGGTTAATGATTCAACAACGGATTTCATAAGAAATAATTTCGAAAGCATTAAGTCTGTTATGAACACGGATCTGAAAAATCTATTAGCTGAGTTAAGAAAATTGAAGAAGGAAAGGGCAAAACGTCTATGGGGATGATGCAAGTTTAATGACGATTTACAACTAAACTATTAGCTTGAAATTTCCATCTACTTAACACAACAACTTCCCAAATGGCCGCCGGATTACCGACGGCCATTTTTTCATCTTCCATAAAACATTCGCCCGCTGCCATGATCATGCAATTTCATTTTGAAAATTTCAGCGATTACGTCGTAAGCCAGTTTCGGCCGGCGGTATTCGTCTACAAGGCCAGCGCAATTGAATCCGCGCGGCTTGCAGCGCACGTTGCCGTAATCTACATAGCTGCGCGTGTCATAAAACTGCCAGAGGGTAACGCCTGACCAACGGCGGTCGGCCAGCGCCACGCGGCACGCCTCCTCCATAAAAGCAGCCTGATATTCTTCCGACCATTGCGCGTTGGCGCGGTCATGGCAACCGTACAGGCCGCAGGCGCCGATTTCGGTAATAAGCAAAGGCTTGCCCGCAAGGTCAGGCCGTTCGCCCAGGGCAGCTATCCGGTTGAGGCAAGGCTCGATCATCTCAACCGACGAGGTTCCCTCCTCGCTCATCGGATAAATCCATCCGGGATAAAGATTGACGGAAACCACGTCGACCAGGGTGAAGCAGTGGTCATTATCCGGGCGGTTGGAGGCGTAGGAAATCAGTCGGGTATCATCCACGGCGCGGATTGAGTTCACCAGATCGGTATATAATTTAACAGAGCTTTCCTTATCCGAAGCGCATTCGTTCAGAAAGCCGTAAAGGATAATTGAAGGGTGGTTTATCCCTTCCTGCACCATCTGAACCGTCTGCTCAAGCACATGGGCGCGGGTGCTCTCCAGCAGCAGCTGTTCTTCCTCAAGCCCCCACGCGAGGCTCTCGGTCCAGACCAGCAGGCCAAGCTGGTCGCAGAGATCGTAAAACTCCGGCGCGTGGGGATAGTGAACGGCGCGGATGAAATTGCAGCCCATATCCTTTATCTGCATCAGATCATCAAGCAGTATATGCGCTGGCTGCACCGGCCCGAGCTGCGGATGCGATTCATGCTTGTTGACACCGCGAAGGCGGAGAGGTTTTCCGTTCAGCAGAATGGAGCCGTCCCTCGCCTCAATCGTACGCAGCCCGAAGCGTTGTATTATCTCGTCGCCATTCATGCTTATTCTGACCGTATGAAGGTGGGGCGCTTCCGGTGTCCACGGCCGGGAATCTAGCATGGTATGCTCAAGGACGATAGTGTTATCTTTTACATGCGCTTCAATCTGTTCGGACGGTTCACCGTCGAAAGCTATCTCCATGGGCAACGACGCGGGCACGTCGCCATCCATATGAATGCTCAGGCGCACAACCCCCTTGGCGAGATCCAGCGTCCGCACCTCAACCTGTTTAATGCGAAGTGCGGGCAGGGGCGTAAGGCTTACGCTGCGGTAAATCCCGCCGTAGGCGTAGAAGTCGCTGTATGCTGGGAACAAGGGCGTGCTGTCTTTGGTAAAGCGGTTATCCACGGCAATGATAATTTCATGGTCGCCCGCGGTAACGTCGGGGATGTCAAAAGCAATGCGGCTGTAGGGAAGGTCGGCCGTTCCAAGTTCCCTGTTATCCCACCAGATGCGACCGCGCAGGCCAAGCGCGCCAATCTCAAGCCGCTGCAGGGGCTGCGAATTCCGAGGCAATCTCACGCGGAGGCGGTAGATTCCGATTCCCCTTTTCCCGTGATGGTTTACTCCCGTATCGAAGACGCCGGGCACGGCAGCAATTTCGTCGAAGTGCAAAGTGGACAGGTCGAGTTCGTTCAGGTCGCTTTCCGTGTTCCAGGCGAAGTCCCAGAGTCCGTCAAGTATAAGGCTTTGGCGTTGTGTGAATTGCGGATAGGTAGACATCAATAATCCTTTCTTTTCATGCCAGCCCGCGGGCGGCAAGGGCAACAATGCCTGCTATAACCATAACAAGACCGATGAGATGGGTCGGAGCCATTGCCCGACGGCTGGTGCAGCGTTCCCAGACGGCGTAAGCCGCGATGCCGGTGCCGCTGGCAAGAGGCCAGAATATGCCTGCGCATTCCGCATTTCCCAGATAGTCTAAAGCGGCATAGACGCAGCCGAAACATATAGTGAGAAGGAGCCCGTAACCCAAAGCCATCGGCAGGATGCGCTTTACCACTGGCCCGCTCCACCCGCTGCTGAAGAAAACTCCCCCCAGAGAGAATACCGCCAGAGTAAGGGGAACGCGCAGATGCGAGCTGTCTTCCCAATTATCCCAATGGGACGGGACAGACATGAGCAGGTTGTTGATTCCGTAGCATAGAAAAGCGAGAAGCGCCAGAGCCACCCCCCGGCGTGAGGAACCGGAGCTCTCGTCGCCTTTGCGGCTTAAAGCCAGCACCGCAACCCCGCTTAGCAGAACCGCTATACCCAACCACGGCATGGGTCCGGAGCGTTCATTCCAGATGATGGCGGATGCGATAAAGGGGATCGCCTGCCCTCCCTGGCTTATGGCCCACGAGATCGGCGCACGGCTCTCCGCCATGGCACCGGCGATGGCACGATGGCCGGCAACGTTTGCGATTGCGCCGGCACAGATCCACAAGCACAACTCGCTGATGCGCGTTGCCTTTCCTATTGATGACCAGTCGACGATGAAGATGAGAGTCAGAACAAGTCCCACGCCCGCGCCGATCGACAGGAAGGTAAGGAAGGGAAGCCGCGTCCGGGCCACGGTGGCGAAGAGCCCAGCGCCGGTGGCGAAGCAGATGCCGGTGAGCAGAGCAAGAAGAAGACCAGTAAGCATTCCATACACCCTTACCATAAAATATTGATATCGACATCTTAACCATATCCCGTAAAATAAGGTTGTCCAGACTAGCGAATTGACTTTATTAGCAAAATTTTGACTTATAGATTCAGAATGCAAAAGGGGATGGAGGCCAGGGAAATAGAATCAATATAGGCAGGAAGACTTCAGACATTGCTGGTGCATGTAAATGAACATGCGCAATCCTCTTTAGTAGAGAAGATTGCGCATTTGATATGATTGGCGCGCCCAAAGGGATTCGAACCCCTGACCGCAGGATTAGAAATCCTGTGCTCTATCCAACTGAGCTATGGGCGCAGATTGAAAAAACAAAGATACGCCAAGGCCGGGCTGTTGTCAAGCATCCCCGTTCCTTTTATTCGCGGTTTGCCTATCCGTTCCTGAGCATATCATAAAAAGATATGCGGGTGTAGGATGTTGCAGGCCGGGCAGCGCGGAGGCATAAGCTCTTTCCTGCTTGCAAGGCACATCATTTGAAATTACCATATTCCTGTTGCAGTTAAGTCATGATCAATATGAGGCAGGGTGGATTTTTCATGAATAAACGGTTCTTGCGCTGAGGCACACCGACACAAACGTCGGTGCACTCGCCTTGGGGTTTATGGGCTCGGATTTTATTGAAAGGATATTTGCATGCTGTCTTCTGTTACTCATCGGTTTCTGTGCCTGAATCTGATTATGACGTTCCTTGTAAGCACGGTGGCTCAGGCACAGGAAGCGGAAAAAAGTTTTGTTGTTGCGGATTCGCCCAAGCTGACCGAAGGGGCAAATCTGCGGATCATGTCTTATAATATTTTATCCGAAGAATGGAATGCCAAGACGCCGGTGGATGGTAGGAAGGATTCAATCGCTTCGACCATCCTGTACTTCTCGCCTGATGTGGTGGGATTGCAGGAAGTGTCTGCCAAGTGGCATGAAGCTCTCCCGAGGCTGATCTCATCAAAATATGTGATGGTTAACCAACAGAATACGAAGGGGCAATCCAACTACACATGCATGGCATATAATAAAGAGAAAGTTAAATTACTCGACAGCGGTAACGATTACTACAGCGTGGGGAGCGGGGGTACGAAAATTCGGTTGGTGACATGGGGGCATTACGAGAAGATCGATTCTGGCAAGAAGTTTCTTGTGATGAATACGCACTGGTGCATTCACAAAGAGAACAGGGTTGTTCAGGCGCATGAGCTGGCAGATCTATTTGCGCAATATCGCAAGAAATTCAGTTGTCCGGTTATCAGCACCGGCGATCATAATTCAGATGAGAAGTCGGAGGAATACCAGCTCTACGCTAAACAGACTGGCATGAAGAATGCGCGTGAGACGGCGGTGAAGGTGGTGCGTGATTTTCGGAGCACCCATTCACTGGGCAAGAAACCTCGAGCACGGCAGGCAGATTCAATCGACCAGATTTTCTACACTGACGATTTGAAGTGTCTACTGTATAATATACTGGTAGATCGAGTCATTCTTGACGCTTCAGACCACACGCCTATTTATGCCGATTTTAAGATGGGGGAGAGTTGAAGCAGAGAATGCTGCATTTTCTGCGAACGGGCATGATTGACTGTATGCTGGAATAAGATGTCTGGCGGGTGGTGGATAGAACTGATTTCATGTCGTTGTGCAATGCACGAGAGAAACAAAAGAGTAGCCTGTATTGTCGGAGAAGCCCAGAAGGTTTGGAGAGAGGGGGTGCTGGTTTGCTGCGGGTAAGGATAAATTTTGGCTGACATTATCTGCCTCGGTTGCGTGCCGTGGGATTATCTCAAGATTGCGCCACAGCAGACCATGAAAGAGATGGGGGGCGTGGGGCGGGTTCTGTATATCGAGCGGCCACGTTCGATTGCGGGGCTGGTTTGCGATTTTTCAAAATCGGTGGGCGAGTGGAAGTATTGTTTTTCCGCGCCGCGCGAGGTTGCGGAAAAGGTTTACGTAATTACGCCGCTGCCAGCAATGCCGATGCGGACGAGCAGCCTTCTTGCAAACAGGATCACCATCGGCATGGCGGGAAAGCGTGCGCTCAGGGCGGCGAATAAACTCGGGTTCAAGAATCCGGTTTTCTGGAACTATCTGCCCCAGGGGAATTTTCTCTATAACCGTCTCGGCGAAAGCCTGCGCGTTTACGACGTGGTGGACGAATATTCCGCCTTTCCGAAGATGGACAAGACGCTCTGCGAGAGGATGGAGCGCGCGGCGGTGGAGAAGGCGGAGATTGTTTTCGCAATCAGCCCGCCTCTGGTCGAGAAGCGAAAAGAATGGAACCGGAATACCTTTCTCTGTCCCATCGGGGCGGAGACGGAGATGTTCTTCAGTAATTCCGACGGGGAGATTCCGCAGGCGCTTGCGAATTTGAAAAGACCGGTAATCGGATATTACGGCGCTATTGACAAGCGATTTGGTTTCGAACTTCTGGGCGCAGTTGCGGAGAGCATGAAAGACGCGACCTTTGCGTGCTTCGGGCCGGTGCGGGAAAAGGAGAAGGCCGAATCGCTCGCGGGGCTGGGCAATGTGATTTTCCCGGGCCCGATTCCTTACGAAGAGCTTCCCCGTTACGCACGGCATTTTGATGTCTGCCATCTGCCTTACGCGCAGAGCGAGTTTAACAGATACATTTTCCCGAACAAGACTTTCGAATATCTCGCTACCGGCAACCCGGTGGTAACTACTCCTGTCCCAGCTCTTGATTATCTTGCGGAAGCGGGGGCGCTGCGAATCGCCTCGGGCGCGGAGGAATATGAAAAAGCATTGCGCGCGGCTCTTGCCGAGGGTAGGGCGGAGGCGGAGAAACGGAAAGAGATAGCGCGAGCGAATTCATGGGCGAAGCGGGCGGAAAAAATGTGGCGCGTCGTGAGGGCATGGCAGGATGGTGAGCGCGACCGCGAGGTGCTGGCGCGCATGGTTGAGCCATAATCAATATTCCGTCTTGTCCTCTTTCATGATCCATTCCGTAAACGGCACCTTACCTTCTTCATTCATCATGCGGGCGCAGGGCAGGGCGCGGTCTTTTTCAGCCAGAGATACTTGTTCGTAAAAGAAGGCGTCGTCGAAACCTGCTTCGGCCGCGTCGGCTCTGGAGGCGGCGTAATAAAGCTTGTCGAGGCGGGCCCAGTAAATCGCGCAGAGACACATGGGGCAGGGCTCGCAGGATGAATATATCTCGCAGCCTTCAAGAATGAAGGTGCCGAGATTGCGGCAGGCGTCGCGTATGGCCACAACTTCCGCGTGGGCGGTAGGGTCGTTGGCGGAGGTGACCCTGTTCCAGCCGCGGCCCACGATCTCGCCGTCCCTGACAATTACCGCGCCGAAAGGCCCGCCTTCCCCGGCCTCCATCTTCTCTTTCGCGAGGGCAATGGCCTCGGCCATGAATTTTTCGCGCATCCTCTCTCCTTCTTTCGCACCCCCTTATTCTGCATAAAAAACCCTCTTCATCAATGGGCAAAATAAAAGTGCGCGCGGCGGGTGATGAACGTTGCATTTAAGGGGGCGCGGGAATA
>JAFGWW010000475.1 GCA_016936955.1 Planctomycetota bacterium
AAGAGGCGGAAAACGGAATCGAGGCATTGGAGCTTCTTGAAACCCGGCAATACAAGCTTATGATGCTTGACCAGCTAATGCCGGGACTAAGCGGCATGCAGACTCTTGAGAAAGTCGCAATCAGCCACCCGGAACTGCCAGTAATCATGGTTTCCGCATGTGTCGACCACGACATGGCAAAAAAGGCTCTCATCCTCGGTGCCCGCGAGTGCCTTTTCAAGCCAGTCAACAACGACAAGCTTATTCATATCGCGACAAAATACAGCACAGGCAAGGGAACCGATCTCACTATCAACGCAAAGAGTTTACGCACAAACAAGAGCAAGGTTATTCTTGTTTACGATAATAACAGCATTATCCGCGACCTGTACCGCGTGATTCTGTCCCGGGAAGGTTTCAGAACCGTCATGGCCGAGACGGCCATTGAGGCTATACGAGAAACAGAGAACAGGTATTTTGACCTGATCCTGACCGACCCTGGTTCTGACTCGGCTTTCAGCAAGGACGTCATTCAACGGTTACGGATAAACAACCCATACACGCCGATCATCATCGCCTCGGAACAACTGAACACTACAACCATTGAGAATGGGCACAAAGCCGGGGCTTGCCATACGATCAATAAACCGCTCAATCCCGCTCGTCTGATGGCCGAGATCAACGGGTTCATGTCGCTGTACGATGAAATTCCGAAAAGCTGAACAACTTGCAAGGCATGAAGGCTTTGAAGGTTATTTACGCAGATATTCCTTGAGCGCCTCTATCTCTTCGTCGATCTCGCTCTCGCTGGAGACTGACTGGCGGATTTCGTTACGAAGAAGTTTCTGGAACACATTCCTGCCGCGGTGCAGGAAATTAGTCACATCCCCTTCCGTCACCCCTAGTTTTTCCGCCATGTCGCGATAACTAAGCGGCCTGGTGCTGCTCTGGCTATCAATGAAAAGTTTGAAGGTTTCGTAGTACAGGCGCTTTCTGCCGTCGTCGCACTCTGCCTCCATCTTGTTCATGGTCTCCTCGATAAGGCTCAGAGCCCAGCGGCGGTTGAAGTCGTCCTCGGCGGTCTCCCCGTGGGAGAGTTCGGTAAGGATGAACTCCTCCTCACCATCCTCAACCGGGATATGGATGCTGCGTTTTGCTTCGTGGCGGTTGCGCTTGGCAATCTGCTTGGAGAGGAAACGGTTTACGGTGACCAGAACAAAGGTGCGGAACTTTCCCTTTTCTCGGTCGGCAGCGGCGACGAAGTTCTTCTCAAGAAAAGTGGCGAAATATTCCTGCGTAATATCGAGGGCGTCATCGTGGTTGAGACGGCGGCGGCGCATGTAATAATAAATCGGCTTCCAGTATGTACGGCACAGTTTCGACAGGCAGCGTTCGCGGCTCTCGCCGTCGATATCCTGCGCCCCGGCGACCACGCTCCACGCGGTTGTCCGGAAGTGACTGGGTTCTGAGCCGGATGCGGCGCTATCCAAATGATACCCCTCTCTCAGCCAAGACCGTTGGCCTTTATTATTTTATCGGCGTTTCAACGGGTAAACTGGCGTTATTTGCCTCAATCTTTCGTAGAAGTATCCACGAAAGGGTATATTCCATGCTCAAATGCACGCCAGTTCCCACGCAGGAGCGGAAATCCGCGCTCGCAGCCGCATTATCACCCATGGCATAGGAATAAGCGCCGAGATAGAAATATGCCTCGCACTTAGCTTTTGGCGTATCGGCAAGAGAGAGAACCTCGGCCCTGGCAGCAGCGCGGTCGGAGAGATCGCCCATGTAGTATGCACCCACGGCGGCAAGCCACGGGGAGTCGGAAGAGACGACGAGTGATTTTTCGAAATCGCTCTTGTCTATCGGCTCACCATCGGCAAGCTTCATTGCCACCCAGCGCATAAGACCGGGGTAGATCTTATTCTGGCCACGCAGACGGATAGATTCCTCGAAATCACGCACCGCATCGGCGTATTCGCCCTTGGCCAGACGCACGATGCCACGGCGATGGATCCAGACGGAGAGGGTGGACTGCCGGGGAAGTTTCTCCTGCTTGGCCAAAAGCTTGATTGCCTGATTGAGATATTTCTCCGACTCGTCAAGCCGTTCCTGTCGGAGCAGATAGACAGCCATGCGGTAATGGACAATCGGATTGTCAGGCGCGAGCCACAAAGCCCGCCGGTAGTCATCCTCCGCCTCCCTGACTTTCTTGAGCGCCTCGAAGATGGCTGCGCGGTTGAGATACCCGAAGAGATCCTGATCGTCGACCTTGAGCGCCTCTTCGATATAGCGCAAGCCCTCGTTAGGCTGCTCCTTGAAATAATAGAGCACATAGCCGAGGTTGTTGAGAGCCCATTTGTAATCGGGCTGCACGGAGAGGGCTGCGCGGTAGTCGCTTATGGCGGCATCGTAATCACCGAGATCCTTGTGGATGTCGCCGCGATTAAGAAATGCGGACGGATTATCCTGCCTGCGCTTGATGTATTCATCGTACGCGTCGAGAGCAGCGGCGAGGTCGCCCTTTCCTTTACGCATTTGATGGACAAGGCCGCGCACATACCAGAAGTCAGGAAGCGCTGGGTTTAGGGTCTCGATACGGCGGCAACGCTCAAGGGCTCGGTCATACTGCATCTGCGCAAGGTCAACGCGGGCCTGCCCCAACTCGGAGAATTCGTTATTCTTGTCCAGAAGCTGCATGGCTTCGAACTCTTTCTGCGCCTCGGCGTGACGCTTATACGCATCGGCGAGAATCGTCCCGGCGTAGTAATGAGCCATTATATATGACTCGTCGAGTTCGTAAGCTTTGCGGAAATTCTGGAGAGCCTTATCGGTATCACGGACGAGATAATAGGCTTTACCTAGTTCGTAATACGCTTCGGCGTCGGAAGGGTTGATCTCAATTGCTTCGGCGAAAAGGTCAAGAGCCGGTTTTATGGCCGCCCTGCTCTTCTCTAATGTGGCGCTCTTGTCGGTGCTCAGCTCTTTCTCGACCTGCCCGCGGAGCTGGTCCACAAGGTCGGTCGCCTTCTCGAAAGGTATGCGGGCCTGGACGCGTTTTAGAATACGTTCACGGTAGGCCTGATTCTCCACCTCGGAAATATGGCTGCGCCAGAAAAACACTCCCGCAACCATCAGGGCAAGACAGACAGAGCTGACCGTTATGGTTGCCGCACGGTGGCGGTTTACAAACTTCCAGAGACGGCCGAACACACCGGACTCGTAAGCCGAAACGGGGAGAATATCGAGGAAGCGGTTAACGTCCTCCACCAGCTCGCCGATGGTCTGATAGCGTTCGCCGGGCGAATCGGCCATCGCCTTGAGAACGATGGCCTCAAGATCGCGCGGAATGGAAGAATCTCTTTCCCGTGGTGGAATTATCGGAAGGTTTTCAAACTCTTTGCGGTACTCGCGGAAAGTCATCTTTCCCACGTTGCGCGGGAGCTCCTTGACTAAGCTCCGGTAGAGCATGACGCCGAGGGAATAGATATCACTCCGGGCGTCAGGCTGCTGGGCGCGCATTCGTTCGGGGGCGATATAAATCGGGGTGCCTGCAATATATTTCTGCTCCTCGTCCTTCTTGGCCGCAAAGCCCCAGTCAAGGACGTAAACTTCACCGAATTTTCCGATTACAATATTTGCAGGCTTGAGGTCGAGGTGAAAAATTCCGCGCGAGTGGGCGTACTCGATCGCATGGCAGACCTGCAGAAAAATATCGATTAGCCGCCTGCGAGAAAACTCGCCCTTTACAAACTCGTTGCGCCTGCCCTTTAGGATATCTTCCAGAGAGACGCCCTCAATCTTCTTCATCACAAAGAAGGGACTGCCGGTCTCGTCCTGATTAAGATCATAAGTGGGAATAATATTC